>DASWMB010000039.1:0-5793 GCA_036399955.1 Allosphingosinicella sp.
CGTCGAGACCTTCCCGCACGAACATGTCCATTACATGGTGATCTACAGCTTCGAAGGCTGGAACGCCCACCAGTCGCTCGGCATGCTGATCACGCGGCGGATGGAGGATGCGGGCCTCAAGCCCCTGGGCTTCGTCTCCAACGACTATGCGCTCGCCTGCTACGGCCTCGAGCCGATCGCGGACCCCGCCGCGCTCCTTTCCGCCGACATCCTCGAGGACGAGTTCGTCGAGTGGGTGCAGAATTCGAACCTCCTGAAGCGCGCCTTCCGCGAGGTGGCGGTGATCGGCGGCCTCGTCGAGCGCCACCGTCCCGGCAAGCGCAAGTCCGGCCGGCAGGTCAGCTTCTCGACGGACCTCATCTACGACGTGCTGCGCCGCTACGAGCCCGACCACCTCCTCCTCCGCGCCGCCTGGGAGGACGCGCGCCAGCGCATGACCGACGTCGGCCGCCTCGCCGGGCTGCTCGCGCGCGCCGAGGGGACGATGGTCCATGTCGAGCTCGACCGCGTCTCGCCGCTCGCCGTCCCGGTCCTCGTCATGATCGGCCGCGAGCGCACCGCCCAGGGCCTCACCGACGATCATCTCCTGCTCGAGGCGGAGAGCCTGGCGCGCGAGGCGATGCGCGAGGAATGAGGAGCCAAAAAGCTTCCGCCACGTTGGCTCTGTCATGGACGTCACCGTCGAACTTCATTGCGACCAGTGCGGCAGCGCGAACCTCAGCCTGCCCGACGCAGCCGACGACTCGGCGGAGATCGGCTGCAACGACTGCGGCGCCGGCCAGGGCACGATCGCCGAGCTCAGGGACGAGCTCATCGCCTGCGCCCTCGAGCAGTCCGCGGAGAAGCGCCGCGAAGGCCTCGGCCGCCTGCCTTAGCGGCCCGTATTCACCGGCCCGCTTCCGTTCGGGCTGAGCCTGTCGAAGCCCTGTCCTTCTTCTTGCAACGAGGAAAGAGAAGGACAGCCCTTCGACAAGCTCAGGGCGAACGGGTCTGTTGCCGCCTCGATATCCCCTCAGCTGTCGATCATCTCGCGCACCTTGCGTGCGAGCTGCCCGACGGTGAACGGCTTGCGCAGCATCGCCGGATGCTCGTCCGGCAGCGTCTCGCTGGCGGATCCCTCGGGCGCGTAGCCGGTGGTGTAGAGGATCTTGAGGTCCGGCCGCTGGCGCAGCGCCCTCTCGGCGAGCGCGCGTCCGTCGAGGCCGGGCATGACGACGTCGGTGAACAGCAGCGTGACGGCGGGGTCGTTGGCGAGCACGGCGAGCGCGTCGATGCCGCTCGCCACCTCGCGGACGCCGTAGCCGAGCTCGGTCAGCGCCGCGATCGTGGTGCGGCGGACCTGCTCTTCGTCCTCGGCGACGAGCACGACCTCGCCGGGCGAGCCGCGCGGCGGCGGCGCCGCTTCGTCTCTCGACGGGCGCTCGCGCAGCTCGCCGCCGTCGTGGCGCGGCAGATAGAGCCGGACGACCGTCCCCTCGCCCTCGGCGCTCTCGATGTCGAGATGGCCGCCCGACTGGCGGACGAAACCGTAGACCTGGCTGAGGCCGAGGCCGGTGCCGCGGCCGGCCTCCTTGGTCGTGAAGAACGGCTCGGTCGCCCGCGCCGCGACGTCGGGCGCCATGCCGGTGCCGGTGTCGGCGACCGTCACCGCCACATAGTCGCCGACGGCGAGGCCGCTTTCGGGCGGCAGCTCGCCCGGCTCGAGAGCGAAGTTGGCGGTCTCGATCCACAACGTCCCGCCGCGCGGCATCGCATCGCGCGCGTTGATCGCGAGGTTGATGACCGCGCTCTCGAGCTGCGCCTGGTCGACGCGGGTCCGCCACAGCCCGTCGCCGGGCGTGGTCGCGATCCGCACCTTCTCGCCGATCGTCCGGGCGAGGAGGTCGGAAAGGTCGGCAAGCAGCCGGTTGACGTCGGTCACCTCCGGCGCGAGCGGCTGGCGGCGCGCGAAGACCAGCAGCCGGCGGGTGAGCGCGGCGGCGCGCTGCGCGCCCTCCATCGCGCTCTCGATCTGGCGACCGACGTCGCTGCGCCCGTCGGCCATCCGGCGCCGCGCGATGTCGAGGTTGCCGATCACCACGGCGAGCATGTTGTTGAAGTCGTGCGCGATGCCGCCCGTGAGCTGCCCCACCGCCTCCATCTTCTGCGCCTGGACGAGGCTCGCCTGCGCGCTCTCGAGCTCCTGCGTCCTCTGCTCGACGCGCCGGCCGAGGCTGCCGCTGAGCGCGCGGTAGCGGGCGATCGCGAGGCGGGTGGCGCCGGCGATTGAGACGATCATCAGCGCCGTCAGCAGGAAGAGCGCAACCGCGAGGATGTCCTCGCCGCGCCGCAGCGCGAACGAATTGCGTGGCTCGATGATGAAATACCAGGAGGCGAAGGTCGAAAGGACGGCCGCGAGGAAGCCGGCGCGATAGCCCAGCACGAGGGCGACCACGATCAGCAGCGGAAAATAAGTGATGAACTGGACGCCCGACACCCAGGGATCGATCGCCAGCCGCAGCACCGTCGCGAGGCCGGGGACCAGCGCCGCGATCAGGAAGGCGTTTAGGCTGCCGGGACGCGCCGCGGGCAGCTCGACATAGAGCCGGTCGACTCTCCGCCACCTGCGCATCGTTGCGTCCCCCGGAGCTTCGCGCTCTCTTTCCCCGCGCCGAGACTAGCCCAAGGCCGGCCGCGCGCCTAGAGGCGGCACCTTGACCAGGATCAAGCCTCCGCAGCATGGGGGCGTCCTGTCCCGGGAGAATCTCATGCGCCGCCCGCTGCTTGCCGCCCTTTCCGCCCCGCTTCTCGCCACCCCGCTCCTCGCCCAGGACGTCACCCCGGCCAACCGCCACGTCCATGAGGAGATGCTGGTGATCGATACCCATCTCGACATCGCCGCCCGCTTCGACACGGGGGAGTGGGACTTTTCCGAGCGCCACCGCTTCGAGTGGGACGGGTCGCAAGTCGATCTGCCGCGGATGATCGAAGGCGGCCTCGATGGCGGCTTCTTTGTCATCTACACGCCGCAGGGCGAGCTCACCCCCGCCGGCTACGCGCAGGCGCGCTCGGCCGCTCTCGTCCGCGCCGCCGCGATCCGCCGGGTGATCGGCGAGAATCGTGAGCGGATGGGCCTCGCGCTCACCGCCGACGACGCCGAGCGTCTCCACCGCGAGGGCAAGCGCATCGCCTTCATCAGCATCGAGAACAGCTGGCCGCTCGGCGAGGACCTGACCCTGCTCGAGACCTTCCATCGGCTCGGCGCGCGGATGGCTGGCCCCGTCCACAGCCGCAACAACCAGCTCGCCGACTCCACCACAGACACGGCGCGCTGGAACGGCCTCTCGCCGCTCGGACGCCAGTGGGTCGCCGAGATGAACCGGCTCGGCATGCTGATCGACGGCAGCCATTCCTCGGACGCGGCCTTCGATCAGATGCTCCAGCTCAGCCGCGTTCCCATCGTCCTCTCCCATTCCGGGCCGCGCGCGATCTACGACCACAAGCGCAACCTCGACGATGAGCGCATGCGCCGCCTCGCCCGCGCCGGCGGCGTCATGTTCATGAACACCATCTTCCTCGCCCCGGACGACCGCTCGCCCGAACGGAGCGCGATCGGCGACCGGCAGAAGAACTGGCACCGCCTGACCTCCGCCGAGCGCCGCCGCCTGCTCGCCGACCGGTCCGCGCGCGACGCGGTGCAGCCCTTCACCAACGCGAGCTTCGACGATTTCATGCGATCGATGATGCACGCGATCCGGATCATGGGCGTGGACCATGTCGGCCTCGGCGCCGACTGGGACGGCGGCGGCGGCGTCCGGGGCATGGAGGACATCACCGGCCTGCCACGGATCACCGAACGGCTGCGCCGCGAAGGCATCTCCGAGCGCGACATCGCCAAGATCATGGGCGGCAACCTCATCCGCGTGATGCGGCAGGCGCAGGCTTTCGCCGCGCGCCGCTCCTGAGCGCGGGCTTCCTTCACCGCCGCTCCGCCGCTAGGTTCCGCGGCCGGGGCGGGGGAATTGCGTAAGGGAGCGCGATCCGCAGCCATGTCCACCGCCGCTCCGCCGCCAGCATCGCCCGAGCGAGGGGACCAGCCCTTCCTGGCCGGCGGCGGCGCGATGGGCGCGGCGATGCGCGCGCACGACTGGGCCTCGACCCCGCTTGGGGCGCCGGGCGAGTGGCCGCAGTCGCTGAAGACCGCGGTCGGGATCCTGCTCCAGTCCAAGTTCCCGATGTTCCTGGCCTGGGGCGAGGAGCTCGTCTTCCTCTACAACGATTCCTATGCCGAGATCCTCGGCGAGAAGCATCCCGCGCTCGGCCGCCGCTTCCGCGACATCTGGGCCGAGATCTGGCCGGACATCGCGCCGCTCGTCGATTGCGCGCTCGCCGGCGAGGCGACCTTTCGCGACAATCTGCCGCTCGTCCTCAACCGCAAGGATCATGCGGAGCAGGCCTGGTTCACCTTCTCCTACAGCCCGCTGCGCAGCGAGGAGGGGTCGGTCTGCGGCATGTTCTGCGCCTGCGTCGAGACGACCGCGGCGGTTCTCGCCGAGCGGCGACGGATCCGCGAGGCCGAGCGCCTGCGCGAGCTGTTCGACAATGCCCCCGGCTTCATGGCGGTGCTGAGCGGGCCGAACCACGTCTTCGATCTCGCCAATGTCGCCTATATGCGGCTCGTCGGCCACCGCGACATCATCGGCAAGCCGGTGCGCGAGGCGCTCCCCGAAATCTCCGGCCAAGGCTTCATCAAGCTCCTCGACGAGGTCCATATGACGGGACGGCCGTTCACCGGCGTCTCGGTCAACGTCGCCCTGCGGCGGGAGGATGGAGGCGAGATCGAGAAGCGTCTGCTCGATTTCGTCTATCAGCCGATCTTCGATGAAGCCGGCCGCGTCACCGGCATCTTCTGCGAAGGCTATGACGTCACCGACCGCGACGTCGCCGAACAGAAGCTGCGCGAGAGCGAGGAACGCTTCCGCCTCATCGCGGACTCGGCGCCGGTGCCGATGTGGGTGACCAAGCTCGACCGCAAGCGCGCGTTCGTCAACCGCGCTTATGCCGGCTTCCTCGGCGTGCCCTATGAGGAAGCGCTCGATTTCGACTGGCGCTCGCGCATCCATGCCGACGACGTCGACGAGATCGTCCGCCAGTCGCTCGCCGGCGAGGCGACGCTGAAGCCGTTCACCCTCGAAGGGCGCTATCGGCGCGGCGACGGCGAATGGCGCTGGCTGCGCTCGGAATCGCAGCCGCGCTGGGGACCGGACGGCGAGCATGAAGGCTTCATCGGCGTCGCCTTCGACGTCACCGAGGCGAAGCTCGCCGAGGCGGCGCTGCGCGAGGTCAACGAGACGCTCGAGCGCCGCGTCGCCGAGCGCACGAGCGACCTCAGCGCCGCGCTGGACCGCCTCCAGACCGAAGTCGGCGAGCGCCTCAAGGCCGAGGAGGCGCTTCGCCAGGCGCAGAAGATGGAGGCGGTCGGCCAGCTCACCGGCGGAATCGCCCACGATTTCAACAATCTCCTCACCCCCATCATGGGCGGGCTCGAGATCATCGCATCGCGGGTCACCGACGAGCGGCTGAAGCGGATGTCCGAGACTGCGCTCGAATCGGCACGCCGCGGCGCCAAGCTCACCAGCCAGCTCCTCGCTTTCTCGCGCATCCAGCGCCTCGCGATGAAGCCCGTCGAAGTGAATGCGGTCATCGCCAACATGCGCCAGATCCTGAAGCACACGATCGGCACCGAAATCGAGGTCCGCACCGATTTCGACCCCGATGCCGGCCGCGCCATCTGCGACGAGAACCAGCTCGAAA
>DASWMB010000040.1:0-9111 GCA_036399955.1 Allosphingosinicella sp.
GAGTAGAATATGGGTTTTCGCTGTGGGATCGTCGGACTGCCGAATGTCGGCAAATCGACCCTGTTCAACGCGCTGACGGAGACTGCGGCGGCGCAGGCGGCCAATTATCCCTTCTGCACGATCGAGCCCAATGTCGGGCGAGTGGCGGTGCCTGATCCCAGGCTTCAGGAGATCGCACGGGTCGCCAAGTCCGCGAACATCATCGAAACGCAGCTCGAATTCGTCGACATCGCCGGGCTGGTGCGGGGCGCCTCCAAGGGCGAGGGGCTGGGCAACCAGTTCCTCGGCAATATCCGCGAGGTCGACGCGATCGTCCACGTGCTGCGCTGCTTCGAGGGCGGGGACGTGACCCACGTCGAGGGCCGCGTCGACCCGATCGCCGACGCGGAGACGGTCGAGACCGAGCTGATGCTCGCCGATCTCGACAGCCTCGAGAAGCGCGTGCCCGCCCTCGCCAAGAAGGCGCAGCAGGGCGACAAGGAGGCCAAGGTCCAGGCCTCGGTGCTCGGCCAGGCGCTGGAGCTGCTGCGAGCCTCGAAGCCGGCCCGGCTCACCGAGCCGAGGGACCCGGAGGAGAAGCTCGCGCTCGACCGCGCGCAGCTCCTCACCGCCAAGCCCGTCCTCTACGTCTGCAACGTCGACGAGGGCGATGCCGCCGAGGGCAACGCCCACAGCGCCCGGGTCTTCGAGAAGGCGGCGGCGGAGGGCGCCCGCGCCGTGATCGTCTCGGCGGCGATCGAGGCCGAGATCGTCACCATGGCGCCGGAGGACCGCGGCGACTTCCTCGCCGATCTCGGCCTCGGGGAAGCCGGCCTCGCCCGAGTGATCCGCGCCGGCCACGATCTCCTCCACCTCATCACCTTCTTCACCGCCGGGCCCAAGGAATCGCGCGCCTGGACGGTCGAGAAGGGCGCGAAGGCGCCGCAGGCGGCGGGCGTCATCCATTCGGACTTCGAGCGCGGCTTCATCCGCGCCGAGACCATCGCCTATGAGGATTACATCGCCTGCGGCGGCGAGACGGGCGCGAAGGAAGCGGGCAAGATGCGCTCGGAGGGCAAGGAATACGTCGTCCAGGACGGCGACATCATGCTCTTCCGCTTCAACGTCTGAGGAGAAGCCGATGGCGAATATGCGGATGCTCGGCGGCAGCGGCCTCGAGACGCCGCCGCTGATCCTCGGGGGCAACGTCTTCGGCTGGACCGCGGACGAGGGCGCGAGCTTCGACATCCTCGACCGCTTCGTCGCGGCCGGCGGCACGATGATCGACACGGCCGATACCTATTCGGCCTGGGTCCCCGGCAACAAAGGCGGCGAATCGGAGACGATCATCGGCAACTGGCTCGCCCGGCGCGGCCGGCGCGACGACGTCCTCATCGCGACCAAGGTCGGCTTTGCCGGCGGGCTCGGGGCCGACAACATCGCCCGCGCCATCGACGGCTCGCTGCGGCGCCTCCGCACCGGCTATGTCGACCTCTATTACGCCCATCGCGACGATCCAGACGTGCCGCTCGAGGAGACGCTGGAGGCGTTCGACGGGCTGGTGAGGGCCGGCAAGGTGCGCGCGCTCGGCGCCTCGCAGATCTCGGCAGAGCGGCTCGAGCAGGCGCTGGCGATCAGCGCCGAGGCCGGCTGGTCCGGCTATTCGGTCCTCCAGACCTGGTACAACCTCGTCGAGCGGCCGCGCTACGAGGAGGCGCTGGCGGGCGTGGTGGAGCGCAAAGGGCTCGGCATGGCCGCTTATTTCGGCCTGGCGAACGGCTATCTCACCGGAAAATATCGCGGCTCCTCCGATCTCGGGAAGAGCGTGCGCAGCGACCAGGTCGAGCAATATATGAACGGGCGCGGCCCGCTCGTGCTCGCCGCGCTCGACGAGGTCGCGGCACAGGCTCGCGCGACGCCGGCGCAGGTGGCGCTCGCCTGGCTCGCCGCGCAGCCGACGGTGACCGCCGCCTTGGCGAGCGCAAGGTCAGTCGACCAGCTCGACGAATTGCTCGGCAGCCTCGAGCTCGAGCTCAGCGCCGATCAGATGGCATCGCTCAACGCGGCTTCAGCCTGAACGATCGTTCGTTTTGACGAACGACCATTCCTGCGCGACTCTGCTGCGCATGGACGAACGCGACGACCTTCTCGACGTGCTGCGCTGCTATCCGCAGATCTATCTCGCCTGCCATGTCGAGCACCGGACCCGCGGCTCGTCGGAGACCGGGCTGACCTCGCGCGAGGCGAGCTACCTCACCCATATCGAGCCGACGGGGACGAGCCCGGCCGCGCTCGCCCGGCATCTCGGAATCGGTCGCTCGACCCTCTCCGCCGCATTGGCGCGGCTCGAAGGGTTGGGGCTGATCGAGACGGAGCGGGACCCGGCGGATGCGCGGCGAAAGTGCGTGCGGCTGTCGGATGCGGGCCGAGCCGCCGTCTCCGAGAGCTCCGTCCTCGACGCGGAGCGGGTCGCCGCCCTGCTCGCCTCGATGCCGGCCGAGGAACGCCGGCGCGCGGTCGACGGCCTGAAGCTGCTCGCCACCGCCGCGCGGCGCCTGTCGTAGGGAGGTGAAGGATGATCTGGAAATGGGCCATCGGTGTGATCGCGGCGCCGGCGGCGCTTGCCGGCATCGTCTACGGCGTCGGCGCGCTGCTGCCGCGCGAGCATGTCGCCAGCGCCGAGGCCGTAGTGCCGGCCGCCCCCGCGGCTGTGGCGGCGCTGGTTAGGGACGTAGAGGCGCAGCCGCGCTGGCGCAGCGGAGTCGCCGCGATCGAGGTGCTGGAGCGCCGGCCGGCCGGCGGGCTGCGATACGTGGAGCGTTCCGGCCACGATTCCATCACCTTCGACTTCGCCGAGGAGGAGCGCGACGCGCGCTTCCGGAGCGTCATCGCCGATCCCGCCCTGCCGTTCGGCGGCTCCTGGACGATCTCGCTGTCCGCCGCCCCGGGCGGCACGAGGGTCGCGATCGAGGAGCAGGGCGAGGTGCGCGACCCGCTCTACCGCTTCTTCTCGCGCTTCGTCTTCGGCCATGAGGGGACGATGCGGACCTATCTCGCCGACCTGGACCGCGCTCTGCGCCGCTGAGCGGGGCTTGGCGCGCCGGTCGTCATTGCGGACTTGATCCGCAATCCAGGAACACGGAGAGAGCGGCTCCGGCAAAGCCGTGTTCATGGATGCTGAATCGAGTTCAGCATGACGGGTGGTGGAGAGAGCGGTGCAATATCTCGAGGATCTGGTGGTCGGCGAGGAGGCCTATTTCGGCTCCTACGAGGTCACTCGCGAGGAAGTGATCGAGTTCGCGCGGAAATACGACCCGCAGCCCTTCCACCTCTCGGACGAGGAAGCCGCGAAGACCCATTTCGGCCGGCTGGCGGCGAGCGGCTGGCATACCTGCGCGATGACGATGGCGGTGATCGCGCGGCGCGTCGTCGACAGCGAGCAGGCCGGGCTCGGCTCGCCCGGCGTCGACGAGCTGCGCTGGCTGAAGCCGGTCTATCCGGGCGACACGCTCCACGTGCATTCGAAGCTGATCGAGACGCGGCCGTCGCAATCGAAGCCGGAGATCGGCTCCTTCCGCTCGGAATGCACCGTGAAGAACCAGCACGGCGAGCCGGTGCTCCGCTTCACCTCGATCGTCCTTATCCGCCGCCGGGCCTCTTAGCGGGCGCCCGCTGGCGCTCAGTTGATGGTGATGACGCCGTCGACCGCGCGCCATTCGGCGGGCCGGATCAGATGCTGGTGCGCGATCCGGATCGAATGGAGCGTCGCCTCGATCTCGCGTCGCCAATGGTCGAGGAAGCGGTGGAGCGCCGGGAATTGCGGCGCGAGGTCATATTCCTGCCAGACGAAGAGCTGGATGAGCTTGGGATGGTCCGGCATATAGTAGCTGACTTCGGCGGTCAGCAGGCCGTAGCCCTGCAGCTGGACGAGGAACTCGCGGTCGCTCATGCTCCACACCTCCTAGAACGCTGTTTCCGCTCCTAAAAACCCGGAACCCGATTCTCGTTCCGGGAAAGTATCTAAACATGGATATGGTTAGCGCGAGTTTAACGAAGCTGGAAGACGGCGCGTGCGGCCTCGACCTCGGCGCGGATGAAGCGGACGACGGCGCGGATCCGGGCGAGTTCGGCGAGATCCTGGTGCACGATCAGACAGAGCGAGCGCGTCAGGTGGACCTCCTCCGGTAGCACGCGCTCCAGACCGGGCTCCTCCCCGGCGAGGAAGGCGGGGAGGACGCACAGGCCCGCGCCGGCGAGCGTCGCCTTCAATTGCGCGACGAGGTTCGAGCTTTCGAGCGAGGTCGCGCCGCCCGGCGCCACATGCTGGAGGAAGTCGAGCTCCGGGAAATGGAGCAGCTCGCCGATATAGCTGACGAAGCGGTGCCGCTCGAGATCGGCGGCCGAGCGGATCGGCGGGTGCGCCGCGAGGTAGGAGGGCGCCGCGTAGAGGGCGAGATCGTAGTCGATCAGCTTCGAGGCGGTGAGCCGGCCGGCGGGCGGACGGCTGACCGCGACGACGACGTCGGCCTCGCGCTTGGAGAGGCTGAACACGGCCGAGGCGGCGACGAGCTGGACGGTGAGCTGCGGATAGAGATCGCGAAGGCCGCCGATCCGCGGCGCGAGGAAATAGGAGCCGAAGCCCTCCGGCGAGCCGATGCGGACCACGCCCTCGACCGAGGCGGCGGTGCCGCCGACCGCCTCGCCGGCGCCGATGGCGAGGCGCTCCATCTCCTCGGCGGTGGAGAGCAGGCGCCGCCCCTGCTCGGTGAGCGTGTAGCCGGACGGGCTGCGGTCGAAGAGCTTCGCCTTCAGCGCATGCTCGAGAGCGGCGAGGCGGCGGGAGAGCGTGCTGTGATCGAGGCCGAGGCGCGCGGCCGCTGCCGTGAGGCGGCCGCTGCGGGCGATGGCGAGGAAGCCCTTGAGGTCGTTCCAGTCGAACTCCGCCATTCGCCACTCCATATGTGGATTTTCGCACAGCGGTATCGGCAACATGCCGCTGGCCTTGGCGCTCTCCTTATGGGAGAGAGAAACGTCCCGTTCAACAGGAAGAACCGCCGCCATGTTCGACGCCAACAGCTATGCGACCGAGACGCTGATCGACGCCGATGCTGCGAGGGCGCATGCGCATTTCCGCACGCCGGCCGATCCCGAGGCGGGCTGGGCGGCGCGGAACCCGGACCGGGCGCTGCTCTTTCTGTTCGTCAGCCCCCGCGACTGCGGCGCCGTCGACGAGCTGATGGCGCTCTGATAGCGGCCGGGCTCCACGGAGTCCTTTCGCAGATGACCGACAGCCGCGTCTTCAAGCTTCCCGAGAACGTCCCCTCCCCGGCCGACCTCGCCGAAGCCTGGTCGAAGGTGATCGCGAATGCGCTGAACCTCGCCTCGACGACCGCGCAGCGCGCGGCGGATCCGCACGTTCCCCACGCCTATGACCCGGCGGCGCCGGCGCGGGCGATGGGCGAGCTCGCGGCCCATCTCTGGTCGAACCCGGTCGAGCTCTACAAAGCGCAGCAGAAGGCAGCCGCCGACTGGATGCGCCTGTGGGGCCACGCCGCCGCGCGCGCGGCCGGCGCGAAGCCGGAGCCGCTGGCGGCGCCCGAGCGGGGCGATCGCCGCTTCAGCGATCCCGCCTGGAGCGAGGAGCCGGTCTTCGAGTATCTGACGCAGGCCTATCTGCTCACCGCCGAGCGCTCGATCGAGCTGATCGAAAAGGCTGAGGGCCTCGACGAGGCGGCGAAGACCAAGGCGGAGTTCTTCACGCGGCAATATCTCAACGCGATCTCGCCGGCGAACTTCGCCTTCACCAACCCGGAAGCGATCCGCCGCGCGATCGACACCGGCTCGATCAGCCTGCTCTCGGGGCTCGCCAACCTCCTCGCCGACGCCGCCGAGGCGCCGGGCATCGTGCGGCGCCGGACCGGCGACGAGTTCGAGCTCGGCGTCGACATCGCCGCGACGCCGGGCGCCGTGGTCCACCAGAACGCGCTGATGCAGCTCATCCAGTACGCGCCCACCACGGACGAGGTCTGGAAGAAGCCGGTCCTCTACGTGCCGCCGCTGGTGAACAAATATTATCTGCTCGACCTCCAGCCGAAATCGAGCCTGATCCGCTGGCTCGTGGAGCAGGGCCACACGGTATTCGTGGTCTCCTGGGTCAACCCCGGGCCCGAGCTCGCCGACATGGACATGGCCGATTACATCAAGCTCGGGCCCGTCGCGGCGCTCGATGCGATCGAGCAGGCGACCGGCGAGCGCGAGGTCGACATGTTCGGCTTCTGCATGGGCGGGACCTTGGTCGGCATGGCGCTCGCTTATCTGGCCGGCAAAGGCGAGGCCGGCCGGGTCGCCTCGGCGACGACGATCGGGTCGCTGTTCGACTTCCGCAGCCTCGGCCAGTGGTCGACCTTCACCGAGCCCGAGCAGTTGCGCGCGATGGAGCGCCACCTCACCCACAAGGGCTTCATGGCCGCGCAGGACCTCCAGGCCTTGTTCTCGGCGGTGCGCGCCAACGACCTCATCTGGTCGAGCGTGGTGAACCATTATCTGATGGACAAGGAGGCGCCGCCTTCGGACATCCTCTACTGGTTCGCCGACGGCGCCCACATCCCGCGCGCCTTTCTCCTGAGCTATGCCCAGCAGCTGCTGCGCGACAATCTCCTGAAGGAGCCGGGCGGCGTGGCGCTGGACGGCGTCGCGCTCGATCTCGGCAAGGTCGAGACGCCGCTGCTCGCGATCAGCCTCAAGGACGACCATGTCTCCTCCTGGGAAGCGACCTATGAGGGCGCAAAGCTGTTCGGCGGCGAGGTTCGCTTCCTGCTCGGCGGCAGCGGCCACAATGCGGGCGTCATCAATCCGCCCAGCGCCAACAAGCACGGCTACTGGACGAACGAGGCGATGCCGGAGACGGCGGACGCCTGGTTCGAAGGCGCGACGAAGAACGAAGGCAGCTGGTGGCCGCACTGGCAGCGCTGGCTGAGCGAGGACGGCAAGGCCGAGAAGGTCCCTGCCCGCGTTCCCGGCGGCGGCAAGCTCGCGGCGATCGAGCCGGCGCCGGGCAGCTACGTCCGCAACAGGGGCTGAGGCGAGCACCTGCGCGGCTCCGCCGTGCATGGCTTCACTTCGAATTCTTCCACATCACGAACAGAATATCGGTTGCCGGGTGTGCGACCGAGCCGGGGACGATCTGATCCCACTTGGCGCCTCCTGCCGGCCAGCGGAAGCACTGCAGGTGCGAATTGCTCTTGAGCGTGGTCTGGAGATCCTTGAGATCCGCCTGAACCGCGGCCCCGCCGGTCAGCACCGCCGCGGCGACGAGCACATCGGTCTTTGCCGCGCTGTGGGCGATGAATTTGGAGATATCCGTCTTCATGTCCTTGATCGCGCCGGCGTAGACCCCGCTGCGTTGCGTCTTCAACTCGACCCAGATCGGCGCGCCCCTCCCCGGCTTGGCTGCATTGGCGTCGGGAGTGATGCAGAGGTCGCACTTGATGCCGAGCGCCGGATACTGGACTTCGCGTTCGAACAGGAAGGCGAGGTCCGATCGGTGCGCCGCCCGGATCGCCAGCGCGGACTCGACCTGCAGCCAGGGCTCCCAGCCGCCCTTGGCATTTTCGCGGAGGAAGAAGCCGATCCTGGAGCTCTGGCCTTTCTGCAGATCCTCCATGACGACCTGCCTGATCGCTTCGCCGACGAGTTGAGCGTCCATCTTCGGTCTCCTTGGGTAGGCGCTCCGGCCGGCCGCTTCGCATCGCGGATCGCGGCCGGCGGGGCGTCATCGGGCCGTCTCAGGCCGCCGCCGGTTGCGGAACGGGCTCGGGCGCCGGTGCGGGACCGTCGGTGCGTTGCTCGTCGGGCACGATGGTGAGGAAGCCCTGGTCCGGGAAGTATTTCGCGACCCAGAGCTGGGCGAGCTCCGCGCGGGTCAGATCCTTCAGATAATAATTGATCGGAACGCCGATCTGCCCCGCCAGCGCCTTTTCGATATAGTCGTCGAGCGCGACCATGAGCGAGTTGATGTCGATCATCTTGTTGTCGCGATAATCGATCTCGGCGAGGCCGGTCATGACGCTGTTGATCTGCTGGCTTTCCAGCTTCGTCATCTGGCCGCCGCGGCGTGCCTCCTCGGCGGCAGAGGCGAGCGAGCTCTTCTCCGCGATGCTCGAGTTGGCGAGAGTGGCCAGCTTGTCCATCATCTTGTCGGGACTGAAATCGGCGAAGCGGTCGACGCCGAGCTTCACCGAATTGGACTTGATCGACGGGATCGAGCCCATCGTGACGAGCGACACGTGCGAGCTGACGCTCTGGGTGCTGAGCAGGCTCTTGATGTCGTCGGCCATGGAGGCGTCGACGCCGAAGCCGCCCGACCGCCGAACGAACCAGGCGGCGAGCTCGAACTGCGCCTGCATGCTGGCGGCCGTCGCCTGCATCTGCTGCGTCGACTCCGTGTGGTCCTTCCTCAGGACATGGACCATGCCGACGAAGCTCGATCCATAGGTCGCACCCGAGATCAGCCGCAGCTTCTCCTCTCCGTCGGTGCCCTCTTCCTCGGCGATCCGCGCGAGCGTCGGGCCGTCGATCTTGATCTTCTTGCCCGGCGCGCACTGGCCGTTCCAGACGCGGATGGCCTTGTCGGGATCGAGCACGAACGGCGCCAGCAGGACCGCGTCCTTGTGGCTGCAGTTCGCGGAGACGACGAGCGTCCCGGCGATCGAGTGGTTCTTGACCTGCGAAGCCACCTGCCGCCGGACCGAGCTCGCCATCTGAGCCGAGAACTTGTTGCCGAGGAAGCCGGTCGAGAAGCTGACGAAGTTCGCGACGTTGCGGATGTGGTTCTCCGCCGACTCGTCGTTTTCCTCCATCGAAAAATACTGGACGTTCATCCTGAGGCTGTCGGCGGAAAGCGGCATGCGCTTGATCTGCGTGCGGTTGTAATCGATCGGGCTCTCGATCGAGTGGCGCACCTTCTTGATCTCGCCCCGCGCCGCCTGCACAATGGCGTGATTGTCGAGACAGGCCGAAGCATATCCGGTGGCCGCCGCGTCGATCGCGGTATTCAGCTCGCCGATCTTCGCCTGCACCTTGCTCGTGTCGCAGTTGAGGTTGAGCAGCTCCTGCGACGTCATGTCAAGGCTT
>DASWMB010000041.1:0-11596 GCA_036399955.1 Allosphingosinicella sp.
GGGACCGAGGTCAAGGTCGACGGCGAAGACCTGATCATCATGAAGGAAAGCGACATCCTCGGGATCGTCGGCTGACCTTCACGCGCGAGCAGTGCGATTTTTGAGACTTTTCAATTCGAAGAAAGGGTAGCCACATGGCAGCCAAGGACGTGAAATTCAGCCGTGACGCGCGTGAGCGCATTCTTCGCGGCGTCGACATCCTCGCCGACGCGGTGAAGGTCACGCTGGGGCCGAAGGGCCGCAACGTCGTGATCGACAAGAGCTTCGGCGCACCGCGCATCACCAAGGACGGCGTCACCGTCGCCAAGGAAATCGAGCTCAAGGACAAGTTCGAGAACATGGGCGCGCAGATGCTGCGCGAAGTCGCCTCCAAGACCAACGACATTGCCGGTGACGGCACCACCACCGCGACCGTTCTCGCCCAGGCGATCGTTCGCGAGGGCATGAAGTCGGTTGCCGCCGGCATGAACCCGATGGACCTCAAGCGCGGCATCGATCTTGCCGTGCTGAAGGTGGTCGAGGACCTCAAGGCCCGCTCCAAGCCGGTCGCCGGATCGAACGAAATCGCCCAGGTCGGAATCATCTCGGCCAACGGCGACACCGTGGTCGGCGAGAAGATCGCCGAGGCGATGGAAAAGGTCGGCAAGGAAGGCGTGATCACGGTCGAGGAAGCCAAGGGCCTCGAGTTCGAGCTCGACGTCGTCGAGGGCATGCAGTTCGACCGCGGCTACCTCTCGCCCTACTTCATCACCAACCCGGAGAAGATGCAGGTCGAGCTTTCCGACCCCTACATCCTCATCCACGAGAAGAAGCTCTCCAACCTGCAGGCGATGCTTCCGATCCTCGAGGCGGTGGTCCAGTCCGGCCGTCCGCTCCTCATCATCGCCGAGGACATCGAGGGCGAGGCTCTGGCCACCCTCGTCGTCAACAAGCTGCGCGGCGGCCTCAAGGTCGCCGCGGTCAAGGCTCCCGGCTTCGGCGATCGCCGCAAGGCGATGCTCGAGGACATCGCGATCCTCACCAATGGCGAGATGATCAGCGAGGACCTCGGCATCAAGCTCGAGAACGTTACCGTCGCCATGCTCGGCCAGGCCAAGCGCGTCACCATCGACAAGGACAATACGACCATCGTCGACGGCGCCGGCGAGGGCGACCGCATCAAGGCGCGGGTCGAGGCGATCCGTTCGCAGATCGAGAACACCACCTCCGACTATGACCGCGAGAAGCTCCAGGAGCGTCTCGCCAAGCTGGCGGGCGGCGTCGCGGTGATCAAGGTCGGCGGCTCGTCGGAGATCGAGGTCAAGGAGCGCAAGGACCGCGTCGACGACGCGCTCCACGCCACCCGCGCCGCGGTCGAGGAAGGCATCGTCCCCGGCGGCGGCACCGCTCTCCTCTACGCCACCCGCGCGCTCGAGGGCATGAAGGGGGTCAACGACGACCAGACCCGCGGCATCGACATCGTCCGCCGCGCTCTGCAGTCGCCGATCCGTCAGATCGCCGAGAATGCCGGCCATGACGGCGCCGTCGTCGCCGGCAAGCTGATCGACGGCAACGACGATACGCTCGGCTTCAACGCTCAGACCGAGGTCTACGAGAACCTGGTCGCGGCCGGCGTCATCGATCCGACCAAGGTCGTCCGCACCGCGCTGCAGGACGCGGCGTCGGTCGCGGGCCTCCTCATCACGACCGAGGCGGCGGTGTCCGAGCTGCCCGACGACAAGCCGGCCGGCGGCCCCGGCGGCGGCGGCATGGGCGGCATGGGCGGCATGGACTTCTAAGTCCGCCGCTCGGTCGAACAGAGAAGGGCCGGCGGGGCGACTCGCCGGCCCTTTGCTGTTCGGCGCGGTTGACGAACAGGCATGTGGCGCCGATCCTCGCCCGAGGAGGACATGCGATGCGTCTGTTGCTTGGTTTGGCGGCCCTTGCGGCTTCGCTATGGCCCGCGGCGTCGCGGGCATGTTCCCTCGTCCCGGACTTCATCCCCGCGTCCAACTTCGAGCTCGTGCAGATGGCGGATGCGATCGTCGTCGCCGCCGCCTTGCGTTCTGAAAGAGGTCCTGACCGGATCCGGCAGGTGATCTTCCGCACGCAGAGCGCGCTGAAGGGCGCCCCTCCGCCCGAGTTCGCCCTGCCCGATACAAGGCTGGGCCGAACGCGACGGAGCGACAATGAGGATCTCTCCACCGTCAACGCCGAGGCGTATAGCGGCATGTGCAACCGCGGCACCTTTGCGCGCGGCGCTCGCTACCTTCTGTTTCTCGAGCGGGGGGAGGACGGCGCGTGGCGGCAGGTCGGCATGCCGTTCTCGCGTATCAACGAGGATTATACCGGAGAGCGGTCCAGCTGGACGCGCACCGTCCGCCGTTACCTGTCGCTGCAGCAGGGCCTCGCACCGATGGAGCAGATCGCCGCCCTCACGCGCATGGCCGAGACGGGGCGGGGCCCTGATGGACGTCCGCTGACGCCGACCGAGCGGGAGGACGCCGCTGCCCACCTCGGCGGTGTTTCGCCGTGGAAACCGACGCCATGGCTGCTCGATGTCTATGCCCGCGCAGAGCGCGGCGAGCCGATCCCCTTCATGGCGCCCCAGCCCGCCGCTGCGGAGCACGCCGGCGACCCTGTCTCGCCCCCGCCGGAAGGTTCGGCGGCGGCCGCGCTGGATTCCGTCCTCGCGGCCATGGACGGGCCGTATCAGCGGGCGAGCGAGCGGCGGCTCGATCCCATTCGCGACCGTGTTCTGCAGTCGCTCGTCGAAGGTCGCCACCCCGACGCGCTGCCGCTGTTCGAGCGGCTTTGGGCCTCTCCGCAGACGGCGCGGCCGCTGCGCGGGCTCATCCTCCGCTACTTCGCCGGCAACGGCTTATACTCCCGTGCCTATCGCTGGATCGAGGGCAATTTGCTGACCGAGCTGGAGGCGCTACCACGCGGCGACGCCGAGGTGCTGCTGCGCGACGTCGCGACCGTGCAAACGGGCGCCTCATGGGAGGAGGGGCGGGAGCGCTGCCGCTCGGACGCCCTCGCCGCGGCCACCTGGCCGGCTCTGTCGCGAGCGATCCACGAATGGCAGCTTCGCACCTTCGGCGCTGGCCGAGCTAATCCCTTCTTCGCCCGTGAGACTGACCGGCGATGAGCAGGAAGAGCCGGAAGCGGCCACTTGCCGCCACCCTGCTCGGCCTTGTCGCCGGATCTTCCCCAACAGCATCCACATCGTGACGCCCGGCGGCCACGTCGCCGGTAGCCCCTGCGTCGATCGGAACGCGGCGCGGCTCTACGAGACGGGCAGCGTCGCCGGGCTCGACACGAACTGCGTCGCCGCCGAGCGGCTGCCGCCCTTCGCGCTGCCGGCGCGGCGCTAGGCTCTACTGGCCGTTTGCCGCGTTGGGCCCGGCGCCGACATTGCCGGTCGCCGCGTCCGCTTCGCCATTCTCGGCCGCGCCCCATTCGTCATTGCCGGCGACGAGGCTGTCGGGCGAGGCGTCGACGATGTCGTTGGCGTCGAGCGTTTCCGCCGCCTTGTTGAGCTTCTCATTCTCCTCGGCGCTGAGGCCGCCGGCATCGCGCTGCTCGCCGCAGGCGGCGAGGCTGGCGGAAACGGCGAGCGCGGCGGCGCAGGTGCAAAGCTTCAGCAGGGACTTCATCGGCGCATCTCCTCGAACGCGGGCTTTGTCCTCAGCCTAGCCGATCCGGGGCAAAGAAAAAGGGCCGCGCGCCATGTCGGCGCGCGGCCCCCGTTCAGCCGAGCTGCGCGGGCAGCTTAGCGGTTGGCGTTGCCGGCCGAGTTGTCGGTGCCGACGGCGTTGCCGAGCGCGTCGACGGCGCTGGCGCCGGCATTGCCGACCGCGCTGGCGGCGTCGGAGCCGGTGTTGACGACGTCGTTGAGCGCGTCGTTGGCGGCGTTCTGCGTGTCGCTGGCATTGCCGACGTCGCCGTTCGCCTCGTTGGTGGTCTCCGTCTCGTTGCCGGCGGTGTTGTTGGCGGTCTCGGAGCCTTGGCAGGCGGCGAGGCCGAGGGTGGCGACGGCAACCAGGGTGAGGGCAATATTCTTCACGGCATGTTCCTTCTTCAGGTTTGCGAGGAGAACCTGTGTTCGAACTGCTGGGCGAGCTGCCGAAGGTTCCCGTTCCGGCAATCCAGCAGCATGGACGCTAGGGCAGTCGGAGGAGAATGTCTACCGGTTTAGTCAACAATTCGTCGCATCTCCCAAGCCATTGGTTGTTGACGGATATAAAGATATCTTTATGTCCGCAAACATGTCTCCTGCCTCGGACATCTTCCGCTCGCTCGCCGATCCGACCCGGCTGCGCATCCTCGCGCTGTTGCGGGCGATGGAGCTGTCGGTCGGCGAGCTCGCCCAGGTGCTGGGGCAGAGCCAGCCGCGGGTCTCCCGGCACGTCCGCATCCTGATCGAATGCGGCCTCGCCGAGCGGCGCAAGGAGGGGAGCTGGGTGTTCCTCAGCCTCGGCCCGCGCGAGCGGCTAGAGCCCCTGTTCGACCTCATGGACTGCTGGACCGATCTCGACGGCGAGGACCCGTGGGCGATCGCCGATGCGGCGCGGCTCGCGGCCGTTCGCGCCGACCGGGCGGCGGCGGCCGAGCGCTATTTCGCCGCCCATGCCGGCCATTGGGACGAGATCCGCTCGCTCCACATCGCCGAGTCCGAGGTCGAGGCCGCGATCGCGCGAGCGCTCGGCGACCGACCGGTCGGGCGCCTGATCGATATCGGCACCGGCACCGGGCGGATGATCGAGCTGTTCGGCCGCGATGCCGCCTCTGCGCTCGGCGTCGACCGCTCGCCCGAGATGCTGCGCCTCGCCCGCGTGAAGCTCGCGCAGGCCGGCCTCGCCGCGGCCGAGCTGCGCCAGGGCGACATGTATTCGCTCGCTTTGCCCGCGGCTTCGGCCGACACCGTCATAATCCACCAGGTCCTCCACTATGCGCAGCAGCCCGCCGCCGCCGTCGCCGAGGCGGCGCGCCTGCTGGCGCCGCGCGGGCGCATGCTGATCGTCGATTTCGCGCCCCACGACCGCGAGGAGCTGAGGAGCCGCGGCGCCCATGCCCGGCTCGGCTTCGCGGACGAATCGGTGCTTGGCTATATGGAGGAAGCAGGGATCGAGGGCCGCGTCGTCGAGCATCTTGAGGGCGGCGAGCTCACCGTCACCATCTGGGCCGGGGAGCGCCCCGAGGCCAGGCTCAAGGTGGTCGCATGACCGCGCTCATCGGCCATCGCCGCGAGCCCCTGTTCGCAGACGTCCAGGGCGACGTCGACGTCTCGTTCGAATTCTTCCCGCCCAGGACGGAGAAGATGGAGCAGACCTTGTGGGAGAGCGTCAAGACGCTCGAGCCGCTTGGCCCCCGCTTCGTCTCGGTCACCTACGGCGCCGGCGGATCGACGCGCGAGCGCACCCACAACACGGTGGTCCGCATCCAGCAGGAAACGGCGCTTCAGGCCGCCGCCCATCTCACCTGCGTCGAGGCGAGCCGGGACGAGATCGATGCCGTCGCCCGCGCTTATTGGGAGGCGGGTATCCGCCACGTCGTTGCCCTGCGCGGCGATCCGCCCGATCCGGCCCGCGGATTCGTCGAGCGGCCCGACGGCTACCGCAACGCCGCCGATCTCGTCGCCGGCTTGAAGCGGGTGGCGCCGTTCGAGATATCGGTCGCCGCTTATCCGGAGGCGCACCCCGATTCGGCGACGAAGGCGGCCGACCTCGACAATCTGAAGCGCAAGATCGATGCCGGCGCCGACCGGGCGATCACCCAATTCTTCTTCTCACCCGACGCCTTCTTCCGCTTCCGGGACGAGGCCGCGGCGGCCGGCATCGACGCCGAGCTCGTGCCCGGCATCCTTCCCGTCTCGAATGTCGCCCAGACGCGCAAGTTCGCCGCTTCCTGCGGCGCAACCATCCCGGGCTGGATGGACGCCTTGTTCGAGGGGCTCGACGACCTTACCGCCGCGCGCCAGCTCGTCGCCGCCACCGTCGCCGCCGAGCTGTGCGGCCAGCTCTACGCGGGCGGCGTCCGCCACTTCCATTTCTACACGCTCAACCGCGCCGAGCTCGCTTATGCGATCTGCCACCTGCTCGGGCTGAGGCCGAAGGACCATGCCATTGAACGTCGCCCAGCAGCTTAAGGCCGACGCCGCCAAGCGCATCCTCGTCAAGGACGGCGCCTACGGGACGCAGATCCAGGCGCGGCGGCTTGTCGAGGCGGACTATCGCGGCGCCTACGATCTCGGCCGCGACCAGAAGGGCAACAACGATCTCCTCAACCTGACGCGGCCCGACATCGTCCGCGCCATCGCGCAGAGCTTCGCCGACGCGGGCGCGGACATCCTCGCGACCAACAGCTTCAACGCCAACCGGATCAGCCAGGCCGATTACGGCGCCGAGCCTCTCGTCCGGGAGATTAACGCGGCGGCGGCGCGGATCATCCGCGAGGTCGCCGACGGCGAAGCGCAGAAGGACGGCCGCCGCCGCTACGTCGCCGGCGCGCTCGGGCCGACCAACAAGACGCTCTCGCTCTCGCCGGACGTCAACGATCCCGGCTTCCGCGAGATCGACTTCGACGCCCTGTCGGACGTCTATGTCGAGCAGATCGAGGCGCTGGTCGAAGGCGGTGCCGAGATCGTCCTCATCGAGACGGTCTTCGACACGCTGAACGCCAAGGCCGCGATCCACGCCGCCCATCGGGTCGACCGGTCGCTCCCGATCATGCTCTCGATGACGATCACCGACCTGTCCGGACGCAACCTGTCCGGCCACTCGATCGAGGCCTTCTGGGCATCGGTCCGCCATGCCGAGCCGCTCTCGATCGGCCTCAACTGCTCGTTCGGGGCCGCGCAGCTCCGGAGCCATGTCGCGGCGCTGTCCGGCATCGCCGACACCCTGATCATGGCCTATCCGAACGCCGGCCTCCCCAACGATCTCGGCGACTATGACGAGGACGCGGCGACGACCGCGGCGCAGGTCCGGCAATGGTGCGAACAGGGGATCGTCAACGTGGTCGGCGGCTGCTGCGGGACGACGCCCGAGCACATCGCCGCGATCGCGCGCACGGTCGGCGAATATCCCGCGCGCAAGATCCCCGAGCGCCGCCGCCGCACGCTCCTGGCCGGCATCGAGCCGATGGTGCTTGCGGCGTAGAAGCCCTCTCCCGCTCGCGGGAGAGGGTTGGGTGAGGGTCTTCTTCTTCTTCTCTTCAGGTGTGAATTCGAATGTCGGCAAGCGTCCTAAAGAAGAAAGACCCTCACCCCAGCCCTCTCCCGCACGCGGGAGAGGGAGCACCGGAATCTGCGCCCTCCGGCAGCGCGTTCGTCAACATCGGCGAGCGGACCAACGTCACCGGCTCGGCCAGGTTCAAGAAGCTGGTCATGGCCGGCGACTACGCGGCCGCGGTCGAGGTCGCGCGGCAGCAGGTCGAGAACGGCGCCCAGGTGATCGACGTCAACATGGACGAGGGCCTGCTCGACGCCGAATTTGCCATGACGACGTTCCTGAAGCTGATCGCGGCCGAGCCCGACATTGCCCGCGTGCCGGTGATGATCGACAGCTCGAAGTGGAGCGTGATCGAGGCGGGGCTGAAATGCGTCTCCGGCAAGCCGATCGTCAACTCGATCAGCATGAAGGAAGGCGAGGAGGAGTTCCTTCGCCTCGCCCGCAAGGTGCGCGACTATGGCGCGGCGATGGTCGTGATGGCGTTCGACGAGGTCGGCCAGGCTGACACCAAGGCGCGCAAGGTCGAGATCTGTGCCCGCGCCTACGACCTCCTCGTCGCCGACGGCTTTCCGGCCGAGGACATCATCTTCGATCCGAACATCTTCGCGATCGCCACCGGCATCGAGGAGCACCGCCGCTACGGCCTCGATTTTCTCGAGGCCGCGCGCGAGATCAAGGCGCGCTGCCCGCACGCTCATATCTCCGGCGGCCTGTCGAACCTCAGCTTCTCCTTCCGCGGCAACGAGCCGGTCCGCCGCGCGATGCACTCCGTCTTCCTCTACCATGCCATCCCCGCCGGACTCGACATGGCGATCGTCAACGCGGGCCAGCTCGACGTCTACGACACGATCGATCCGGAGCTGCGCGAGGCGTGCGAGGACGTGATCCTCGACCGGCGCGACGATGCGACCGAGCGCTTGGTGACGCTGGCCGAGAAGTATCGCGGGTCCGATCCGGTGCGCGAGAAGGCGGAGGCGGAATGGCGCGGCTGGCCGGTCGCGAAGCGGCTCGAGCATGCGCTGGTGAAGGGCATCGACGCCTTCGTCGTCGCGGATACGGAAGAGGCGCGCCTCGTGGCGGAACGCCCCATCCATGTCATCGAGGGGCCGCTGATGGACGGCATGAACGTGGTCGGCGACCTGATCGGATCGGGCAAGATGTTCCTGCCGCAAGTCGTCAAGTCCGCACGAGTCATGAAGAAGGCCGTGGCCCACCTCATCCCGTTTATCGAGGAAGAGAAGGAGCGCAGCGGCGCCACTCAGGGCAAGGGCCGGATCGTGATGGCGACCGTCAAGGGCGACGTCCACGACATCGGCAAGAACATCGTCGGCGTCGTCCTCCAGTGCAACGGCTTCGAAGTGATCGATCTCGGCGTGATGGTGCCCTGGCAGACCATCCTCACCACCGCGGCCGAGAAAAACGCCGACATGATCGGCCTGTCCGGCCTCATCACGCCTTCGCTCGACGAGATGGTGACGGTCGCGGAGGAGATGACGCGGGCCGGCATCAAGGTGCCGCTGCTGATCGGCGGCGCCACCACTTCGAAGGTTCACACCGCGCTGCGCATCGACCCTGCTTATGACGGCCCCGTCCTCCACGTCCTTGACGCCAGCCGCGCCGTCGGCGTCGCCTCCTCGCTCGTCTCCGATACGCAGAAGGAGCCGCTCGTCGAGAAGACGGCCGCCGACTATGAGCAGGTCCGCCGGACCCGCGCCGGCCGCGGCCATTCGGAGCTCGCCGGCCTCGCCGAAGCCCGTGCCAACGCCTTCCCTTGGGACCGCGCCGGCAAGGCACCGCCGCCGCTCCATCCGGGGCTGCAGAGCTGGGGCGAGTGGCCGCTGCGCGACCTGCGCCCCGTCATCGACTGGACGCCGTTCTTCCGCGCCTGGGAGCTGGCCGGCAACTATCCGGCGATCCTCCAGGACGAAGTGGTCGGCGAGAGCGCCCGCTCGCTCTTCGCCGATGCGCAGGCGATGCTCGACCGGATCGTCGCAGAGCATTGGCTGACGCCGCGCGCCACCGTCGGCCTCTGGCGCTGCCGCCGGGAGGGGGACGACGTGCTTGTTTGCTCCTCCCCGGAACGGGGAGGGGGACCGCCGGCGGAGCCGGTGGTGGAGGGGCCCCACGGTGGAAGCGGCTCGGCGGCGGGCCCCCTCCACCATGCTTCGCATGGTCCCCCTCCCCGTTCCGGGGAGGAATGGGTTCGCATCCCCTTCCTTCGCCAGCAGGTGAAGAAAAGGGAGGGGCGGCCGAACATGAGCCTCGCCGACTTCATCGATCCCGACGGGGAGGACTGGATCGGCGGCTTCGTGGTCGGCATCCACGGCCTCGAGCCGCATCTCGCCCGCTTCAAGGCCGAGAACGACGATTATTCCGACATCCTGCTGAAGGCGCTTGCCGACCGGCTCGCCGAGGCGTTCGCCGAACGGCTCCACCAGCATGTCCGCGCCCATATCTGGGGCTATGAGCCGGAAGACCACCAGACCAACCAGGATCTCATCCGCGAGAACTATACCGGCATCCGCCCGGCGCCCGGCTATCCCGCCTGCCCCGATCACAGCCTCAAACCCGTGCTGTTCGAGATGCTGGGCGGCGATCCGGCCGGGGTGACGCTCACCGAGAGCTTCGCCATGTGGCCGACGTCCGCCGTCTCGGGCTTCTATTTCGGCCACCGCGACAGCCAGTATTTCGGCGTCGCCCGGATCGGCCGCGATCAGCTCGAAGACTATGCCGCCCGCCGCGGGGTGCCCCTCGAGCAGGCGGAGCGCTGGCTGCGTCCGAACCTCGATTAGGAGAGGCGGCGGCGGCTGTCCCGCCATGGGGCGGCTGGGCCGTTAACCTCCTTCGCCCATCGACAGGCGCCGATTCCCGGCCCACCTCGCCAGGATGAGGAAAGCCCCGCTTCTCGCCGCCCTGCTCGCCCTTGTCGCGGCACCGCTCCTCGCCCAGCGCGGCGCGGCCCCGTTCACGCTCAAGGAGAGCGGCCGCGGCTTCGCGACGCTGCAGGAGGCTGTGGACGCGATCGGCGGCGGCGCCGGCACGATCGACATCGCGCCCGGCACCTATCGCGAATGCGCCGTCCAGCGCGACGGCCGCATCGCCTACACGGCGCGGGAGCCCGGCAGCGCCATCTTCGACGGCGTCGCCTGCGACGGCAAGGCGGCGCTCGTCCTCGGCGGCCGCGAGGCGAGGGTCGAAGGGCTCGTCTTCCAGAACATCGCCGTGCCGGACCGCAACGGCGCCGGCATCCGCCTCGAGAGCGGCAACCTCATCGTCCGCGAGAGCCTGTTCCGCGACTCGGAGCAGGGCATCCTCACCGCCTCCGATCCCCGCGCCTCGGTCCGGATCGAGCAGTCGACCTTCTCCGGCCTCGGCATCTGCCCCGACGGCGGCGACTGCGCGCACAGCATCTATATCGGCGACGTCGCCAGCCTCAGCGTCGTGCGCACCCGCTTCGAGCGCGGCCGCGGCGGCCATTATGCCAAGACTCGCGCGCCGCGCGTCGAGATCCTCGACTCGAGCTTCGACGACAGCGAAGGCCGCTCGACCAACTACATGATCGACCTTTCGAACGGCGGCACCGGCACGATCGCACGCAACACCTTCGTCCAGGGGCGCAACAAGGAGAATTACAGCGCGCTGATCTTCGTCGGTCCCGAAGGCAACGAGAACAGCTCGGACGGCCTCGCGATCGCCGACAACGACGCCTCGCTCGCGCCAGGCGCGCGCGGCACCACCTTCGTCGCCGACGGCAGCGGCGCCCATCTCCGGATCGAGAACAACCGCCTCGGCGCCCAGATCGCGAGATATGTGAGACGGTAAGTTCCCCCCTCCCGCTTGCGGGAGGGGCTGGGGGAGGGGCTGTCGCCTCGATGCTTCCGCCGCGCGACATTCCCTCCCCTCGATCCCCTCCCGCAAGCGGGAGGGGAGGGCTATAGCCGCTCGCGATGAATCGTTTCCTTTTCACCTTGCTGACATTGCTCGCGCTCCTCCTCGCAGTGCCGGCGCACGCCCAGCTGCCGCCGGGCGAGCAGGCGATGCGGGTCGAGCTGGTGCCGGAAGGACGCGCCGCCGCGCCGGGCGGCACGGTGACGCTCGCCTTCGTGATGCGGCCTCGCCAGGGCTGGCACGGCTACTGGCTCAATCCGGGCGACGCGGGGCGGCCCGACGAAGTCGCCTGGCGCCTGCCGCCCGGCGCTTCCGCCGGCCCGCTCCGCTACCCGATGCCGGACCGGCTGCTGATCGCGGGCCTGATGAACTATGTGTTCGAGCGCGACTATGCGATCCTCGCGGATCTCAGCGTTCCGGCCGATGCCCGCCCCGGGAGCGTCCTGCCGATCGCCGCCCGCCTCGACTATCTCGCCTGCACAGACGAGATCTGC
>DASWMB010000042.1:0-3853 GCA_036399955.1 Allosphingosinicella sp.
GGCTGTGGACGAGGGCCCCAAGCACCGCCCGGAGAGCGTCGAGATGCGCGCCGAGCGGGCCGGGAACGGCTTCCGCCTGTCCGGCCGCAAGCAGTTCGTCGTCCAGGGCGCCTCCGCCGACCTGATCGTCGTCGCGGCCAAGGCGGAGGAGGGGCTCACGCTCTTCGCAGTGGAGAGGGAGGCGGCGGGCCTCGGAGTGGAGGGCGTTCGGCTGGCCGATTCCAGCATCGGCGCCCGCCTCGATTTTCAGGACGTCCAGGTCGACGCCGATGCCGTCATCGGCGAGGTCGGCGAGGGCGAAGCGGTGCTCGGCCGGGTGCTGAATGCCGGACGCGCGGGCGCCGCTTCGGAGATGGTCGGACTCGGCTCGGCCGCTATGGGAATGACGGTCGACTATCTGAAGCAGCGGAAGCAGTTCGGACGCCTGATCGGCGAGTTCCAGGTGCTCCAGCACCGTTCCGCTCACCTTTATTCCGAGCTGGAGATCGCCCGGGCCGCCGCCCTCAAGGCGCAGCAGCTACTCGACGAGGGCAGCCCGGAGGCGGAGGCGATGGTCTCGGTCGCCAAGGCGAAGGCGGGCTGGGCCTCCACCCTCGCGGTTCAGGAGGGCGTCCAGATGCACGGCGGAATCGGGATGACCGACGAATATGACATCGGCCTCTACATGAAGCGCGACCGCGTGCTCGCCGAGCTGTTCGGCGATGCGAACTACCATGCCGACAAGGTCGCACGGATGAAGGGCTATTGAATCCTCCCCCAGCTCGCTGGGGGAGGATTTACAGGAGACATTCATGCCCCTCGATCCCGACTCCTTCGAACTCCTCCTCTCGACCGTGCGCCGCTACGTCGCCGAGCGCCTCCGGCCGCTCGAGGCGCGGGTGGCGGAGGAGGACGAGGTCCCGGCGGAGGTCGTCGCCGAGATGCGGGAGCTGGGGCTGTTCGGGCTGTCGATCCCGGAGGAGCATGGCGGGCTCGGCCTGGGCATGGGCGAGGAGGTGCGGGTCGCGCTGGAGCTCGGGCGGACGACGCCGGCCTTCCGCTCCGTCTTCGGGACCTATGTCGGGATCGGCTCACAGGGCCTCGTCATGTCCGGCAGCGTCGAGCAGAAGCGCCAGTGGCTGCCGCGGATCGCGAGCGGCGAGATCGTCACCAGCTTCGCGCTCACCGAGCCCGGCGCGGGCTCGGACAGCGCCTCGGTCCAGACCCGCGCGGTGCGCGACGGCGATGTCTATCGCCTCTCCGGCGCCAAGCGCTTCATCACCAATGCCGACAAGGCCTCGCTGTTCACGGTGATGGCGCGGACGGGCGGGCCGGGTGCCAAGGGCGTCTCCGCCTTCCTGGTGCCGGCGGACCTGCCGGGCGTCTCCGTCGGCAAGCCCGAAAAGAAGATGGGCCAGCAGGGCGCCCATGTCTGCGACGTCAATTTCGACGAGGCGCCGGTCCCCGCCGCCAATCGCCTCGGCGAGGAGGGCGAGGGCTTCGGGATCGCGATGCGCGTGCTGGACCGCGGCCGGCTCCACATTGCGGCGGTCTGCGTCGGCGTCGCCGAGCGGCTGATCGTCGACGCGGTCGGCTATGCGAGCGAGCGCAGGCAGTTCGGCAAGCCGATCGCCGACTTCCAGCTCGTCCAGGCGATGATCGCCGATTCCAAGACGGAGACGATGGCGGCGCGGGCGCTGGTCCTCGAAGCCGCGGCGAAGAAGGACGCGGGGGAGCCGATCACGCTCGAAGCCGCGGCGGCGAAATATTTCGCGAGCGAGACCGTCGGCCGCGTCGCCGACCGCACCGTCCAGATCTTCGGCGGCGCCGGCTACATCGCCGACTACGGGATCGAGCGCCTCTATCGCGACGTGCGGCTGTTCCGGATCTACGAGGGCACCAGCCAGATCCAGCAGCTTGTCATCGCCCGCGAGACGTTGAAGAACGGCGGCTGAGGAGGACGGGAGGGACGCGTGAAGATCAGGTGGATGATCGCGGCGGCGGCGGCCGCTCTGCTCGCTGCGCCGGCGGCGGCGCAGGACTCTTCCCTCAGCGCCGCGGTGGCGCAGGACTATCGCGCCAACCTCGCCGGCCTGTTCGACTGGTTCCACCGCAACCCCGAGCTGTCCGGCCGCGAGGAGCAGACCGCCGCCCGGATGGCGCAGGAGCTTCGCGCGCTCGGCTACGAGGTGACGACCGGCGTCGGCGGGCACGGCGTCGTTGCGGTGCTGAGGAACGGGGCGGGGCCGACGGTTCTGCTCCGGGCGGACATGGACGGCCTCCCGCTCGAGGAGCGTTCCGGCGTCGCCAATCCCTCGCGCGCGCGGCAGACGGACGCGAGCGGCGTCGAGCAGCCGGTGATGCACGCCTGCGGTCATGACGTGCACATCACCTCGCTGGTCGGCGCCGCGCGCCAGCTCCACGCGCGGCGCCGCAACTGGAACGGCACGCTCGTCCTCATCGCCCAGCCGGCCGAGGAGACGATCTCGGGTGCCCGGGCGATGATGCAGGACGGGCTCTACACCCGCTTCCCGAAGCCCGATTACGCGCTCGCCTTCCATGTCGCCGCCGAAGTTCCCGCGGGCCGGATCGAGGTGCCGCCGACGATCGTCGCCTCGAGCGCGGACAGCGTCCACATCCGCGTCCGCGGCGTCGGCACCCACGGCGCCTATCCGCATATGGGCGTCGATCCGGTGCTGGTCGCCTCGCAGATCGTGGTCTCGCTCCAGTCGATGGTCGGGCGGGACATCAACCCGCTCGAAGGCGCGGTGATCAGCGTCGGCTCGATCCATGGCGGCGTCAAAAGCAACATCATCCCGGAAGAGGTCGAGCTCCAGATGACGGTGCGCTCGAACAACCCGGAGATCCGGACTCGGCTGCTCGACGGCATCGATCGCGTGGCGCGCGGCACCGCCCTGGCGCTCGGCGTGCCGGAGGACCGGCTGCCGGTCGTCACCCGCTCGGCGACCGAGACGACGCCGCCGACTCTGAACCACGCGCCGACGGCCGCGATCGTCCGCGAGGCGATCGGGCGCGCGATGGGGGCCGCCCGGCTGATCGAGACGCCGCCGTCCGGCATGGGCGCGGAGGACTTCGCTTATTTCGTGACCCCGGAGACGGGCGTGCGCGGCGTCTATTTCAGCGTCGGCGGCACGCCTCCGGACCAGCTCGCCAATGCGCCCGGCCACCATTCGCCGCTGTTCCGGATCAGCCCGGAGCCCGCGGTGACGGCCGGGACGGAGGCGATGGTGGTGGCCGCGGAGGCGCTGCTGCGGCGGCGGTGAACGGAGGATAGGGGAAAGTCTCACCACCGGATAACCGTTCGGGCTGAGCTTGTCGAAGCCCTGTTCTTCTCTTCTCCAGCGCCCGAAGAACGACAGGCCTTCGACAGGCTCAGGCCGAACGGGGTTTCCTGCTCAGCCGTTGCGCCGGATCATCAGGTTCATCCGCGCGGCCGCGATCGGCTTTGTGCGGTCCTGCTGCCAGGCATGGGCCTCGACGTTCGCGACGCGGTTGCCGAGGCGGGTGATCACGGCGGCGGCGAAGGTGTCGTGATCGGTGCCGCCGCGCATGAAATCGACGGTGACGTTGATCGGCTTCAGCGCCGCCTTCTCGCCGCCGGCTGCGAGCCGGTCGTAGACCGTGCCGAGCGCCGCGAACTCGAGCAGCCCTGCGATCGCGCCGCCGTGGAGGAAGCCGGGGCGGCCGACCACCTGCTCGGCAAACGGCATGATCCACAGGAGCTCGCCGTCGGCCGAGCGCTCGGTACGCAGGCCGAGCAGGGCGGCATAGGGCGGAAGGGCATCGATCATCGGCGGGAGATAGCGTCGAGCTTGCAAACCGTCACCCCGGACTTGATCCGGGGTCCATGAAC
>DASWMB010000043.1:0-2870 GCA_036399955.1 Allosphingosinicella sp.
GCGCCCTGAGCTCCGGCCCGTCCGCGACCCGCAGCCGCCCCTCGCGAAGCTCGAGCCGCAGCGGTCGGCCGGTGCGCTGGTTGACGTAGAGGCCGGCGCGGCCGGAGAGATCGCCCGCATCCACCGCGGCGGCCGCTGGACCTGGCGCAGCATCGTCCAGGAGCCGCCCGGCCAAGGTGTAGGCGAGGCCGGAGGCGTCGGCCTGCGCCGCGTTGCAGAGGACGGCGATCGACAGGCGCTCGGCGGGAAAGCGGCCGAGCCAGGCGCGGTAGCCGGCGGTCGAGCCGCTGTGGCTGACTTCACGGGTGCCGCGGAAGCTGCCGACCGAGACTCCGCGGGCATAAGCGATGGCGCGGCCGTCGGTGAGCCGCGCCTGCTCCTCCATCCGCTCGCCGACCGCCGCGCCGAGGCGGCCGCTCGCCAGCACCTCGTTCCAGATCAGGAGGTCGCCGACGGTGGTGAGCAGCCCGCCGGGGCCGTAAAGCTCCTCGAACGGCATCGCCTGCTCCCAGCCGCCGCCGCCTTCGGCGCGCTGGTAGGCGATGGCGCGGCCGGGTTCGATCCGGCGGAAGTCGTCGCGCCAGCGCGTCGCGGTCATGCCGAGCGGGATGAACAGGCGCATGCCCGTATAGTCGGCGAGCGACATTCCCGAGACGCGGCGGACGATCAACGCCAGGAGGACGTAGCCGCTGTTGGTGTAGGAATATTCGTCGCCGGGCCCGTGGTTGAGGGCGCGCTGGCGGAAGATCGCATCGAGCGCGTCCTCATCGTCATGAACGCGGGTCATTCGCGGCCAGCCGGCGGCGGCGACCAGCGCGCTCCACTCGCGAAGCCCGCTCGTGTGGCTGAGCAGATGGTCGATCGTGATCGTCCGGCCGTAGTCGGGAAGCTCCGGCACATGTCTGCGAACGTCGTCCCCCAGCGAGAGCCGCCCCTCCTGCGCGAGAAGGAGCACGGCGGCGGCGGTGAACTGCTTGGAGACCGAGCCCGCCTCGAACACCGTGTCGGGGCGGTTCGGGGCGCGATGCTCGAGATCGGCGGAGCCGTAGGCGCGGGTGAGGACCGGCCGCCCTTCCTGCGCCACGCCCACCGCGCAGCCCGGACCTCCGGGCGAGGACCAGCGGCTGAAGACCTGGTCGGCCGTTGCCGGGAGCGTCTGCGCGGGCGCCTCGGCCGCGAGCAGCATCGCCGCGGCGGCTGCCGTAATCCTCGACCCTGTCATCACCCCTCCGCGCGCCTCGCCGCGGACGAGGCTAGCGCATGCTCGAGCCGGACGGAACCGCCGCCAGATAGGGCGGGAGCCGCCGCGTGTCGCGACGACTCCCGCCCTCGGGGGTCCGGAAGGCTCCGCCGGCGCGTGACAGGGGAACCGGCGGGGCGGCCTTCCGGGCAAGACAGAAACGAAGCGCGAAGCGCTTCCGGTAGCTCGAATCCTCGGGCTGGGCGAAGGTGAGCCCCGCCTGGGTCATCAGCACCGCCGCTTCGGCGAGGCTCCTGACCGAAAGCTTCTCGAGGATGTGGGCGCGGTGCATCTCGACGGTGCGGACCGAGATGCCGAGCTCGTGCGCGGCGCTCTTGTTCGCCATGCCGCGAAGCAGAGCGAGGCCGATATCGACCTCGCGCGGCGTCAGGCGCGACACCCGCTCCTGCGCTTCCTGCCGCGCAAGGCTGGTCTCGAGCGTCCGCTCCAGCGAGTCGAAGGCGAGCTCCAGCGCCGATTCGAGCAGCTCGCGCTCGAGCGGCTTCTGGAGGAAGTCGACCGCGCCGAGCTTCATCGCGTCGATCGCCACGGCAAGCTCGCCGCGGCTCGACAGGGCGATCACCGGCCAGTCGACGTCGAGCCGGACGAGCTCCGCGAGCACCTCGAGACCGCCGACATGCGGCATCTCCATGTCGAGGATCACGCAGGAAGGCCGTAAATGCCCGAGCATGGCCACGAACTCGGCCCCGCCGGCGAACGGCCAGGCTTCGATTCCGAGCTCGGCAAGCTGCGCGGAAAGTGAACGACGCGTCGCCGCATCGTCGTCGATCAGATACACTGTCCGTTGGTGCGACATACGCCCGCTCCCCCGTCTGGGCCAGACACACGACCCAAGTTCCGAGGATTCCGGTAAACGCCCCGTTTCGCAACCTGTGGAAAATACTGTGCGTGGGCTGGGGACCCGCTGCAACCGCCTGAGTCGGGCTCTGGAGGCCCGCCGCGATTCGGCTGAGCCGCAGGCGCGCATTGCGGAAATTACGGCCGCAGGGTGGGGGTGAGACTCCGCAATCCCTCTGAGCGCCTGCGACGACCTCGGCGCGCTTCCTGATGCATGTTTGACTCTGCGGCCGCAGTAAAATCCGAATCGTCGGCGCGGGGATATTCCAATCGTGCAAAGGAATTCTTAACCATTATCACCGCCGTCAACGGCTGATTTGCTTGCGCGGGCAGATCAGCGTGTCGGGTGGGGGCGTAACGCGTGCATGTAGAGCATCTTTTCGGCGGCAGTGCGCTTGCCGCGGTCGATTCGAGGGGGCGCGTCCGCCTTCCCCGCTTCGTCCGCGAAGTGACCGAGCGCCGCTCCGATGCCGGCCTGGTGGTGCTGGGCCCGCATGAGAGCGACGCCTGCGTCACCGGCTACGATCCGTCCTGGCGCCGCATGCTGTTCGCCGATGCGGAGCGCCGGCGGCTGCAGGACGAGACCGCCGGCGGCCCGGCGACTCACCACGCCCGCGCCCGGCGCGCCTTCGGCCTCACCGAGCAGGCGGAGATCGACTCGCGCGGCAGCATCGCGCTGCCGCCGATGATCCGGCGCATCGCCCGGATCGAGGGCCTCGCTTTGTTCGTCGGCACCGGCGGCGCCTTCGAGATCTGGAACCCGCATGTCGCC
>DASWMB010000044.1:0-2370 GCA_036399955.1 Allosphingosinicella sp.
GGGCGTGGTCGTCCTTGATCCGGAAGCGGCCGATGCCGATCGGCGCCGAGGCATCCCAACGCTGGGTCATCGAGCGCACCACGCCGGCTTCCATCGCGGCGGCGACGGTGATCGGCTTGAACACCGAGCCGAGCTCGTAAACGCCCATCGTCGCGCGGTTGTAGAGCGCATTGGCGTCGGTGCGGCCCGGCGAGTTCGGGTTGAAGGTCGGCGCCGAGGCCATGGCGACGACCTCGCCGGTGCGCACGTCGAGAACGATGCCGGTGCCGCCTTCGGCACGCTGCGCGGTGACCGCCGCGGCGAGCTCCGACTCCATCGCCGCCTGGACTCGGCTGTCGATGGCGAGGTTGACCGGTTCGCCGCGCCGCCCCGGCTCCATCAGCCGCTGCTCGAGCACCCGCTCCATGCCGGCGACGCCGCGGCCTTCGAGATCGGTCCAGCCGAGCACGTGGCCGGCGAGCGCGGTCTGCGGGTAGAGCCGCTCCGGCTCGCGGCTGAAGACGATCGCCGGCTCGCCGATCGCGTTCGCCGCCTCGACCAGCTCGGGAAGCGCGCGGCGGCGCAGGTAGATGAAGGTGCGGCCGGAGCCGAGCATCGCGCGGTACTGCGCTTCGGTGCGCTCCGGCATCAGCTCGGCGAGGCGGGCGGCGACCTCGCCATGGTCGCCGATGACGTCGCCGGGACGCAGGCCGACGGTCCACGCATCGATCGTGCGGGCGAGCGGGATGCCGTTGCGGTCGAGGATGTCGGCGCGCGGCGGGATCAGCGGATTGACCGCGGCGCCGCTGCCCGAACGGTCGGTGAAGACCTGGAGATAAGCGAGGCGGGCGACGATCAGGAAGGTGACGCCCGCGAACAGCAGCAGCATCAGCATCAGCCGCTGGTAGGTCACCGAAAGCGGCTGCGGCCGTTCCTCGACGGCGCCGAACGGCTCGGTGCGGGCGGCGAGCGTGGCCATCGCGGCGATCAATCCTTCGGCTGGGAGCGGGCGCTGCGGGCGGTGCGGGGAGGAGTGCGCGGCTCGGCCCCGCCGGCGCCGCCGCGCTCGGTGCGCGCGGCCTCGCCGAGCTCGCGCGTCGTGCGCTCGTCGAGCAGCGAAGCGGCGCGGCTCGGAGCGGCGGCACGGGGCGCGGAAGCGCGGGCCGGAGCGGCCGTCGCGGTGCGGGTCGCAGCCGGACGAGGAGCAGCCGGAGCCGGAGCCGCGGCCCGTTTCGGAGCCGGAGCGGGCACGGCGGCCGGCACCGTCGTCAGGCTGGCGCGGCGGACGAGCGGGGCCTGCGGCGCCGCCGCCCGGGCGGGCGCGTCGGGCGCGGGCACGGCGGCGGCGGAAGCGGTGCGGACCTGCGGCTGGGCGGGAGCGGCCGTCTCGGTCTCGGCCGAAGCGAGCCGGACCGGCGCACCGCCGGCAAGATCGCTGCTGCGCGTCTCGAGCCGCGCCAGCACGACCTCGTTCTCGACATACTGGCCCGAGACCGGCGCCGACAAAGCGAGCACCTCCGCGTTCCAATGCTCGAGCTGAGAAAGCCGGCCGCGCGTGCCGAGCTCGGTCTGGAGATCGCGGATCGTCTGGCGGGCGCGGACGATCCGCGCCTCGATGCCGGCGAGGTCCGCGCGCTCGGCGGCGACCTGGAGCGAGAGCATGTAGCAGCCGATCGCCGCGGCGCCGACGCCTGCGACCCACCCGACCGACTTGAAGCTCCTGGCCATCATGCGGAGGTCCCCTTTGAAGCAGCCCATGCGGAACCGGCGGTGCGGCGGGCGACGCGCAAGGTCGCGGAGCGCGCCCGTGGATTGGACTTGAGCTCGTCCTCGCCGGCGCGGACCGGCTTTGCGACCGCATCGAAGCTCGCCGCGCGGCGGCTCTCCGTCCGCTCCGGCAAATGGCGCGAGCCCGACGGCAGGTCGCCGCTCCGCTCCTTAAGGAAACGCTTCACCAGCCGGTCCTCGAGGCTGTGGAAGGTGACGACGGCGAGCCGGCCGCCGGGGCGCAGCACCTGCTCCGCCGCCTCCAGCCCGCCTTCGAGCTCCTGCAGCTCTTCGTTCAAGTGGATGCGGATCGCCTGGAAGGTGCGGGTCGCCGGGTCCTTCTTCATGCCCTGGTGCCAGCCGAGCGCCTTGCGCACGATCCCGGCGAGCTCGCCTGTGCGCGCGATCGGCCGGGCGGCGACGATGGCGCGGGCGATGCGGCGCGACTTCGGCTCCTCGCCATAGCGGTAGATCACGTCCGCGATCTCGGTCTCGTCGGCCTCGTTGACGAAATCGGCGGCGCTGCGCCCTTCCTTCGCCATGCGCATGTCGAGCGGACCGTCGGCCTGGAAGGAGAAGCCGCGCTCGGCCCGGTCGAGCTGCATCGAGGAGACGCCGATGTCG
>DASWMB010000045.1:0-11918 GCA_036399955.1 Allosphingosinicella sp.
CGAGCTCGCGCGATGCGACGTCGAGGAGGCGGCGCTCGGGCTCGTTGCGCCGGCCATCGCGGCGTCGCGCCTCGCCGCGGCGGCGGCCGCCTTCGAGCGCATGGGCATGGCGGGGGACGCCCGGCGGGCGCGGTCGCTCAGGCGAGCGGCCGGAGAGCCGCCAGGCCGCGTCCCGGTCCCGGCCTGAACCTGGCCGACTCGAGCAGGCCGACGAGCAGGCCCAGCATCGTGCCGTTCGCCATCTCGCGGCCGGGGCAGCCGTGCGGCGTCTGCTCGCCCGCCGAGGCCATCCCATAGGGGATGTACTTGTCCACCGCCGGAAGCTTGTCCCGGCCCGCCGACTCGAGCGAGAAGATCAGGGTCCGCCCCTTCTCCAGCGGCTGCGCGCCGAGACGATCGCCGTCGCGGCCGACTATGCGCCAGAGCACCTCCGGCACCGGTCCCTTGGCGAGCAGCTTCTCCATGTCGGGACCGAACGCCGCACGCGCGTGCTCGAATGTCCGTTCCGCGACCGCCAGCCACGGCATTTGCGCGCGGTCGAGCTCGCCCTTCTCCAGCCCGACGACGAGCATCCGCACCGCATTTCCCGCGACCGTCGGCACGCCGCCGATCATGCATCCGACCAGCGCTCGCGCCAGGTCCTCATCGGTCGGGTACGACGCGGTCCCCGTCGCCATGCGACTGGAAACGGAGCCGCTCAGAGCGCCCCGGCCTGTGGCGCGGATGAAGTTCGTCACGGCCGCCACCGCCGCCTGCCCGTGCGCAACGGCCATGCGCTCGGTCTCGGCGGACTCGAAAGGGTTGAACGCGTGCTTGGACGGGCTCCAGAAGTCCCCCGGGTAGCGCGGCGAGGGCGTGTCCACCTGCCAGTCGTGCGGTCCCTCCGTGACATGAGCTCCGTCGGGGACGTCGAACCACGCCTTGGCGAGGTCGGCGAGCACCGGCTCGATCACCTGGCCGAGCAGGTCGACAATGACCTCGAACTCGCTCGGCGGCTTTGCGTCGACTATGGCGGTTATTCGCTCCTTCGTCCTGAGTCTCGCAAGGGCAAAAGCGGCTTCCTCGGGGACGGCGCGCAGTGCCGAGTTCGCGGGTTCGGATAAGGTGCGATAGTCTTCCGTCCACGGGTCCAGCCCGAGATGGAATGGCCCGATCGTCTTCTCCATCCGCTCCCCGGCGCCCCGGTTCGAGAAGCGTCGCCCGTCATCGCGCAGCACCTCCATCACCAGATCGTAGCGGCCGACCAGATAGCCGACGGGCGTGTCGAGGATGCCGTCCCCGGCGCGGATCGCGGCCCAGATCGCCTCCGACAGTCGCTGGTCGCGCGCGCCGGGCTCGTTGAGCAGCGCCCGCCACGTATCCGCGCCTGCGCCCGCCTTCTGCAGACGTGCGAGGAGCCCGCGTCCGGTCTCGGCCAGCTCCGCTTCCGTGGCCGCATCCGTATCCGCTTCCGGGGCCGCCCGTTCGTCGAGGCTTCGGATTGCCGACAGGGACGGAGCGAAGAAATAGTGCGACCAGGAGAGACCGATCGGCGCGTGCTTCGCGACCGGCAGCTTGAGGCGTCGTACGACATCGTTGTCGAGGAAGCGGTAGATCCGCTCGGCATGTCCCGGAACTGCGCTCAGCGGGTCGGAGAGGTAGGAGCCGATTCGCGTGCTGTTGCCGCCGTTCACCCAGCCGAGGACGCGCTCATATTGCTCGGCGAGATCGGCGCAATAGGCGATGAAGAAGGCGCCGCGCTCCTTGTCCGTCTGTTCGCCGACGCGCGGGCCGAACGACATCCCGCGGCGCATGATGCGCGGCGTGTCGGCGACGCGGGGATTGGCCCGCCGAATGTGCGAATCGAGCGGGCAAGCTGCGCCGACCGGATCGTCGCGGAATGTGAAGTCGTTGCCGGCGTCGCTCCTCCCCGGGGGTATCCCGTCCCGATCGCGCCCGACCATCTTGGCCGCGATCAGCTCCCGGCTCGCCCCGCACGACATTGAACCCGCGTCGAGCAGCTCTTCGAACTTCTTGCGGTCGATCGTCATCCGCCTCACCGCCATGAAGCTGCCGTCCCGCCAGAAGGCGTCGATCGGCTTCTCGCCGCGCCCGACCAGCAGCGCGCTCGGCGCCACCTTGTCCGACCACTCCTCCGGCGCCGCCTGCGCCTGCGGCAGCTCCGGCGGCGGCAGCTCAGGCTGGCTGAGCCCGTCGCTGAAACCGAGATGATCCTTGTCCGAACCGGGTTCGTTGGCCGGCGCCAGCCCCTCCACCGCGAGCACGGCGACCCCCGGCAGTGCATCGAGCTTTCCGATCTCAGCGCGGAGCGGGTGGCCCGCGTCCTCGATGTCCCTCGGCGCACCGGGGCTGTGAACCCGCAGCTGGACCAGCGCGTCGACTTGGCCGAGCTCGACCGTCCACTCCGGCCTCGGCGCCCAGTTCCGCCGAAGCGGCCGCCAGTTGCCCGGGTGGAAGGCTCGCACGTCGCCCACCGACGCCGCCCGCGCCGCGGCTCCCTCGCGGAAGGCGAGCGGGGCGGAGGCGAGGATGGGGGGCGCCAGCTCGAGGCGCTTCAGCCCTGAATGCGTGAAGGCGAGATTGCGGAAAATGCCGTCCGCCGGGGCGCCGCCTGCCTCGTCGGCGAGGTTCAGCCCGGCCAGCGCCTTGCGTGCATCCTGCGCGTCGGTGACGGCGAGGAACACGGCCGCGCCATGCGTGATCGGCTCGCCGGCTTTGTCGAAGGACGTCACGATCCCCTTCTGGACCTCGGCGGGCTTCCAGTCCCTGCGCTCTTCGGCCCGGTGGGGTTTGTCGATCGGCTGCCGGTACCACGCCAGCTCGCTTCTGAACGCGCTCTCATACTCGGCGAGGCTGCCCGTTTCCGTGTAATGATCCTGGATCAGCGCGCGAGCGGCGCGGATCAGCGTCACCGCGTCGCCAGGGATGACGGACCGCTCGACGTCGGCCGTCCAGTAGCGGGTGAGCCGGTACATGGCGGAGATCACCCGGATCGCCTGCCTGCGCGCCTCAGCGGGGCGCTCCCGCCGTCTCTCCTCCGCCAGCGCCTCGGCGCTCGAGCTGCAGAAGCCCGCCAGCGAACGGTTCGCAGCGGCGGGATCGGCCTGCTCCCGCTGCAGCCTCTCGCTCTGGCTCAGCACCGCGAGGTCGCCGACCGTCAGCGGCGCGGCGCTGTAGAAATAATGGGATTCGACCTGGTTCCTGCGGATCCATTGCTGCCACAAGTCGACCGGCGTCTTGCGCGCGAGCGCGTAGCCGTCGCAATGGCAGCAGAGCAGGTCGAGGAAGGGGCCGCCCCCTGTGTCCGCAGCGAGGGCGCGCATGTAGGATTCCCAGCCGAAGTCGTAGGTGACCGCGAGCCGTAGCCCGTCCTCCTCTGCCGCCAGCCGGAAGGAATGGATGCGCTCCAGCCGCTCGATCGGGTCGGCGAAGCAGGGCTCCTGCGCCTCGCGCGCGCGCTTGCGCAGCTCGAACAGGGTCCGAAAGGTGATCGCCAGCCGGGTTCTGGGAAGGATCGGCTCGTCCGCCGGAATGATCCCTGGCGTCCACCCGCACTTCACGACCAGGTCCGACGCCGGTCCGAGCGAAAGCGTCCTGACTTCCCTCATGCCCCTCTCCAAGGCCTGCCAAGAGGCGCGACGCGGTGTCGGCCGCCTGGGGTCACCCTACGATCCGCTGCACCGCCCTCTCGAGACTCCTGACATCGATGAATTCCAGCGATCGGCGTCGCGCCCGCAGGATGTTGGCGTTCGCGAGCGCACGGATCTCGCGCGTCACCGCCTCTCTATGGGTGCCGATGCGATTCGCGATCTCCAGATGGGTGGGCGCCGGCAGCACCCGAATGGCGTCGCCCTCGCGCCGTCCGCTGCGGGCAAGGCGGAGCAACTCGCACTGGATCCGCGTCTGAACGTTGAGCGCGCTCAGCTCGAAAACGCGGTCCGTGAGGCGCCGCATCGCATCGGAGAAGCGATGCGCGAGCCACAGCGCAGCCGCGGGCGTCGATTCGATGCAAAGCTGAAAGTCGGCGCGGCTCATCCGCATGAGCCTCAGCTCGCTGCGCGCGGTCACGTTCGCCGAACGGTTTTCGCCGTCGAATGCAGAAAGCTCGCCGAAGAAATCCCCAGCGCCCAAATTGACGATTCCGATCTGCCGGCCATCCGCAGAGTAAAGGCAGACCTCCGCTTCTCCCTCGGAGATGAAATATACGTCGCCTGCGGGCGATCCGCGCTCGATGATGGTCGTTCGAGCGCCGTACTTCAGCGACTGCACGCGCCGACCGAGATCGTTGCGCACCTGCGGGCTCGCCAAATGAAGCAATTCGATCACGCTCGCGTTCCCCCTCCGCTGCGGTCGTTGCTGCTCACCTTAAGTAGCCACTCTCCATTTGGGAATGGGAAAGTGGGCGAGCGTCGGTGTTTTCGCAGGCAATGCCGGTCAAGTCGAACGGACTCCATGTGGCACTGCCTCTGCCACCGAAGTCGGCTGCGCCGCCGGAGCGGCTTGCCTCCCCGGCGTGTGACGCGCGGGCGCGGAAGCGCCAACGGCCGGCGCGCTCGCCTCAGGCGGCGAAATAGTCGTACCGGTCGGTGGCGCTCGCCTGGCGCTGCTCGAGCGAGCCCTCGCCCGAGCGGGGGCCGAACGCGGCCATCTGCTGGACCATGAAGGCGAGCCGCTGGTCGCCCGCAGCGCCCGCTGCCTCGGTGGCGAGCGACTCCCGCAGACCTGCGCCGCCGCCCGCCCGCAGCGCCCGCAGCGTCGCTTCGAGACCCTGCGCCGCCGAACCGCCTCCCGCCGGCCGGAACGCCAGCGCCGCATCGGCGACCGAGCCGGTGGAGCCGTCGGTGCGGGTGAAGCTGCCGGTCGCGATCACCGCATTGTCGCCGATCTTCACTCGCTGCTCGCCGGCCTGCGCAGCGAGGTCGATCGAGGCGATCCCGCGCTCGGCGAGGGTGCCGAGCTCGCCTTCGTCGGTCGCTCCATCGCCGTTGCGGTCGGCCCAGACCCGGAGCTCGCCGAAGCGCGCGTCGCCGGCGTCGATCCGGCCGTTGCGGTTCGAATCGAGCGCCGCCAGCGCCTCGAAGCTGTTCTTCGCACCGGCCCTGAGGCCGAGCAGCGACAGCTCCGCCGCATCGTCCACGCGGCCGTTGCCGTTCGCGTCGATCACCAGGAAGCCATCGCCGCGACCGATCCAGCCGCTGTCATCGGCCGAGCCGTCGCCGTCCATGTCGAACCGCGCGCCGGACTTGCGCCGCGCCCTGATCTCGGCACCGTCGCCGTCGAGGTCCAGGACCAGCGGCGCGAGGTAGCCGACGGTGCGGTTGCCGAAGCTCAGCATCGCGGCCGGTCCGACGGCACCGGTCTCGCGCGCGCCCTTGCTGCGCCCGACGACCAGCTCTCCACCTTGGGTGCTCAGCCGGTACCGGCCGCTGCCGCCGCGATAGGAGCGGGCAGCGAAGGCGACCGACGGCGCGGCAGCCGCGACGGCGGACGTCGCGCTCGGATCCGGCGTCGGCGTGGCGGTGTCGGGAGCGTCCTGCGTCACGGCCGGTTCCGCCGGAGCGGCGGTCGACGGCGTCGGATCGCCGTTCCAGCCGCCGTGGCCGACGATCGGGCCGTCCGTGCCCTCCGCATAAGCGAAGGCGGCGTCGAGCACCCCGCCGCTGGTGCCGTCGTCGCGCGTGAAGGAGGAGCGGGCGTGGATGCGGTTGCCGCCGCCGGCCTGCTCGTCGAGCGAGAGCTTCGTGCCCCCGAGCGAGATCGAGGCGATCCCCGCCTCGACCAGCGTCAGCAACTCGCCCGCGTCGGTCGCGCCGTTGCCGTCATTGTCGAACCACAGGCGGAAATCGGCGAAGCGCTCGTCGCGCGTGCCGATCGCGCCGTCGCCGTCGGTGTCGAAGGCGGCGAGGCCTTCGAGGTCGGTCTGCGCACCGGCCTTGTCGGCGACGAACGAGATCTCGGCGATGTCGGTGATCGCGCCGTCGCCGTTGCGATCGAGCGCGAGCAGCGCATCGCCGGCGGCGATCCAGCCGGTGCGGTCACGGTCTCCGTCGCCGTCCATGTCGAACCGCGCCGCGCTCTCGCCGATCGAGACGAGGCCGCTGCCGTCGCCGTCGTAATCGAGCACGATCGGCGCCGCCATCTTCTCGTAGTTCGATGGATCGAAGGCGAGGAAGACGTCGCCGACAATGCCGTGCGAGCCGTCGCTCCGCTGGTACCGCGCCGTTCCGTAGACGACGTTCTCGGCCGCGTTCTCAGGCGAGTCCCCGGTCAGGGTCAGCGTCAGGTTGATGTTGGCGATGCCGCCCTCGGTCAGCGAGACGAGCTCGCCCGCCTGGCTGACGCCGTCCTGATTCAAGTCGCGCCAGATCCTGAACTCTCCCCAGCGTTCGTCGCCGGCGTCGAGGAAGCCGTTGGCGTTGGTGTCGAAGGCGCGCAGGCCCTCGAGATCGGTGAGCGCACCGTCCTCGTCGCGCTTGAACGAGATTTCGGTGAAGTCGTTGATGGTGCCGTCGCCGTTCCGGTCGAGCGCGAGCAGGCCGTCGTCGGCTGCCACCCACCCGGTGACGTCCCGGATGCCGTCCTCGTCCATGTCGAAGGTGACGGTCGATCCGTTGAAGTCGACGAGCTCCAGCCCGTCGCCGTCGAGGTCGAGCACGATCGGCGGCGCGGACCAGCCCCGGCGGATGAAGGTGACCTTGTAGGGCACGGTCACGGTTCGCCCCGACGGGTCGGTGATGGTGACGTCGAAGCTGTACTCGGTGCTGTGAACGGCCCGGGTCATCGCCTGGGTCCTGGTGCCGCCCTGCCAGGCGATGTCCTTGCTGCCGTGGGAGCCGGGGGGAAGGTAGAAGCTGATCGTCCCGTTGCCGTCGATGGATAGGGTCGGGTGGGCGCTGTCGATGTCGTTGCTGACGTCGCCCGTGTAGATATTGAAATCGTATCTCGTCGGGATGGTCATCGAATAGCTGAGCGACTGGCGCTCCGGGTCAATCGCGTTGACGGCGACGATCCTGCCCTCGCGAATCTCGCCCTTCACCCAGAAGTGGTTGAGCGAGTGGTGCTGCACCCAGGCCGAGCCCTGGTGGACCTGGTAGGTCGCATAGGAGGAGACGGTCACGTCCTCGTTGACGTCGGCGACGGTGAGGGTGAGGTCGGCCTGCCTGACGGCGCCGCTGTTGTCGTCGATCGCCTGGACGCCGAGCGTCGCCACCGCGCGGGAGAGGTCGCGCCCCGCCCAATATCTCTCCGTATGCTCGTTCCCCCATTCGTCCTGCCAGGTGTAGGTCTCCCAGACGTCGGTCATCGCCTCATAGTCCCTGGCTTCGACCATCCGCAGCGTGCCGTCCTGCTCGATCTGCCAGCCGTCCATCACGGTCGATCCGTTGACGAACTGCCAGCGCATGTTCCGCCCCTCGGGGTCGGAAAGCATCGTCGCCCGCAGATTGATCGCCTGGCCGGCGGTGTTGGGCACCGGGATCATCGGCCCGAGCGGCACGTTCGCCTCGTTCACGGTGAAGGACGCGGCGACGAGGCTGTGCGGCTCGTTCACGTCCTGCACGTTGAGAGTGATCGACCCGTTGGCCGAGAGGCTGTGGCCGCCCATCGCCCGGTCGTGGACGACGGTCGCATAATTGAACGAGCGCTGCCCTTCGAAATCGAGCGCCTGGATACCATTCACCCACACGCGTCCGTCGTGAAGGTCGACCAGGAACTTGCCGTCGTGTGACGGGGAGACCCAGCGGCCGAGATTGCCGTCGTAATGATAGCTCTGGTTGGCGAACAGGTAGCGCAGGTCGCCCGCGCCGCCGTCGGGATCGGTCGCGGCGATCGAGCCGACCTGCTGGTACCAGCCCGGATTCTCGTAGGGCGTGAAGGGGAGGCCGGCCGTGAAGGCCGGCGCCTCGTTCCTGTCCTCGATGAGGACGTGATAGGTCACCTCGTCCGACAGGAGGCCGCCCCCGTCGACGGCGGCGAGCCTCAGGGTCGCGACCTTCACTTCGGCGAGCCCGTCATTGTCGCTGTTGTGATAGAAGCCGCCTTCGATCCCGAGCGCGCCCATGTGGCCGCGCAGCCAGCTTGCGCTGAAATCGACGCCGTTCGAGAATTTCAGCGTTCCGCCCTCGGTGGTGAACCAGCCATGGTCGTTGCCGCTCAGGATGCGCAGCGTCGGGGTGGTCCCGTCGGCATCGCTCATCGTGTAGCTCGCCAGCGCCTGGTTGCCGTGGATCGCGTCGCCCGGCAGCGTCTCCGAGTAGAGCGCCGGCTGGCCGACCATCGTCATGTTGTGCGGACGCTCGTTGACGTTGGAGAGGTAGAATTTCGTCGACTTCTCGCCGGACGGGAGGGAGCCGTCTGTGGCGTAGACCTTGACCTCCCCGATATAGGCGTCCTGCCTCCCATCGCCGTTATAATCGGAGACCGCGAACCCGCTCGCGCGCGCCCACTCGAAGTCGAATGTCGCCGCGAACACTATTTTGGCGCCGGAGATATTGAACCAGTCGCCGAGATTGCCGCCTGCGGCGAACCTCAGCTCCGGAACGGTTCCGTCGCCGTCCCTGAGATCGTAGGCCGCGAAGTCTGCGCCTGCCGCCGCCGCGTTGAGCGAGGGCAGCTCGTCGAAGAAGGCAACCGCCGGGCCGACCGGCGTATCGGGCCGCTCGGGTGAGTCGCCGACGCCGATCGTCACCACCGTCTTTGCCTTGTTGCCTGGCAAGGCACCGGCGTTGTCGCGCGCCTCGACGACATAGTCGACCGGCGTCTTCATCGTCTCATGGTCGAGCACGATTTTGGTGGTGATGGCGCCTGTGTTGAGGTCGATCTGATAGCGCCCGTCGAACGAGTCCTGTCGATATCCGCCATCGACCAGGAAGGAATAGACCTGCTGGGCGAAATGCGTCCCCGGCGCGTCCCCGTCGGTCGCCGTGATCGTGGTGACCGACGCGCCCGGCAACTGGTTCTCGAGGACGCTGTGCTGCTGCGTCGCCGGGAGGGAGTTGGGTTCGTTGACGTCGAGGACGCGGACGGTGAAGATCGTGCGCGCCTCGTTGCGGATGCCGCCACCGGTCGGGTTGTCGAGGGCGATCACCTCGTAGCTCTGGTCGGACTGGACCGGCTCGTAGCTGAAGGCCTGATTGACCGTGATCGCCCCGGTCGACTTGTCGATCAGGAAGCGCCCGTCGCGCGAGGTCTGCGGCGTCGCGCCGGGGGTCGCGAACGAATATTCCTGCTGCCCGTAGACGCCGCCGTCGGGATCGGTCGCGGCCACCGCGCCGAGGGGCGTCCCGGCGCCGGTGTTCTCATAGACCTCGAAGCTCTTGGCGGCGCCGAAGCTGTTCTTCTCGTTGACGTCGCCGATGCTGATCCAGGCGTCGGCGAACACCTGATTGTACGGGTCGATGCCGCCATTGTCGCGCGCGACCACCTTGTAGAGGACGTTGCCCGCCATCGTTTCATGGTCGAGGGCCTTCGCGACGCTGATCTGCCCCGTGCCCGCGTCCATACGGTAGCGGCCGTCCTGCGAATATTCCTTGAGCAGGCTGTTCCACCAGAAGCCGTAGACCTGCTGCCCGGTGACCTCCGTCGGGAGGTCGTCGTCGAGGGCGGTGACGGGGAGGACGCCGTCCGTGACGGCTTTGCTCTCGAGGATCGTCGCGGAGTAGCTCGCCTGCGAGAAGCGGTTGGGCTCGTTGATGTCGCGCAGCTTGATCGTGAGCCTCTGCTCCGCCTGCTTGTAGCCTGGGTTGCCGTCATTGTCCCGCGCGGCCACGTCATAGTCGCGGCTCTTCATCGTCTCGTAGCTGAGCGCCGTGCGCGCGCGGATCTCGCCGGTGCCGCTGTCGATCGCGAACAGGCCGTCGGCCGAGTTCGCCTGGAGCGCGCCGCCGACGAGGAAGCCGTAGACCTGCCGTCCGTAGGCTGTCGTGGCCGCGTCAGGGTCCTTGGCCGCGATCTTGGCGACGACGACGGTGGTGCCGATCGTTTCGTCATGCGTCTCGGTCCGCGTCGCCGCGTCGAAATAGTTCTGCTCGTTGACGTCGAGGACCGGGATCGTGACCGCGATCCCGTCCTTGAACCTCGTCGCGTCCTTCACCTTCACCGTCACCTGGAGCGAGGACGCGATTTCGTGGTTCAGCAGCGCGGCGTTGACGATCGTGACCGTACCGTCCGTCGCGACGTGGAAAGCGCTCCCGGCGGCGTTCTGCTGCTCGTAGGTGAGGACGTCGCCGACGTCCGGATCCGCGCCCTTGATCCTTCCGACGGTGGTGCCGTTCGGCAGGTTCTCGTAGACGGTGCCTTCGAACGAGGCCCCCGTCGGCGGCGCGTTGATCGCGACGGTGATCGTCTTCGTCGCCGATCCGGCGACCTGCCCGTTCTCGCGCGCATAGGCCGTCGCATAGAGCGTCAGGTCGCGCGAGAATCCGGCGGGCGTCATGAGGGCGAGCCCCGAAAGGTCGCTCTGCCACACGAGCCACAGCCCATAGGCCGGATCGTACCAGCCCTTGTTGAGCGTGACGTTCTCGGCGACCGGCACGCCCGAGAAGCCGATCGCCTGCTCTTCGGACCCGTCCTTGTCCGGGAAATGGACGTCGATCGTCATCGGGATGCCGCCGGCTTCTCCGGACGTGCCGCCGGGCGAGCTGAACCCGTTCAGCGTCGGCGCGTTCGGCTTGGCGGTCGCGGTGATCCGGACGGTGATGCCGAGATCCGATTCGTTGCCGCTGAGGTCGTAGGCCTTCAGCACGACATCGGAGGTGCCGGCGCTGGTCGCGCCCGGCGTGATCGTGAGCAGGCGCTTGCCGTCGGCCTCGACCGGCCCGAGGCTGGTCGAAGCGATGACGAGGCTGCCGGTGATCGTCGTCGCCCTCACCTCGATCCGGTCCGTCGGAGTGATGTCGTCCGACAACGTGACCCTCAGCGACGCGCTGCTTCCCTCCTCGATCGGGATCGTCAGCGGATCGTTGGTCGAAAAGGTGGGGTTGAGGTTGGTGTGCCAGAGCGTTGCCCAGGCGTCCTTGTAAGTGCGGTCGCCGTTCAGCAGGGTGAGGTGCGCATCGCCGCTCGCCGGCTTGGTCTTGCCGCCCATCAATGCGATGAGCGCGCCGACATCCAGGTTCCGCGTGTAGGTCTCGTTGCCCGCGGTGATGAAGTCGATCTGGTAGAGCACGCCCGCCGACCACTTCCTGATCGTCACGCTCGTGTCGGAGCCGAGCAGCGAGACCTTCACATGCTCGCCATCCGCGTCGCTCACCTTCTCGAACCAGAGCTCGTGATCCTTGATGTCGATGACGGCCCCCGGGCTCCTGAAGGCGAGCGTGTCCTTGAATTCGGTGCTGCGGTCGAAATTGTTGATCGTGTCCGCACCGGAGGTGCGGGTGACGATATAGGTGTCGCTGCCGTCGCCGCCCCACATCGTGTCGGCGTCGGCGCCGCCGATCAGGACGTCGTTGTCGTGCTCGGCGTACAGCGTATCGTTGCCGTCGCCGCCGTCGAGCGTGTCTCCGCCGTCTCCGCCGTAGATCACGTCGTTGCCGACCCCGCCCTCCAGGGTGTTGGCGAGCGCATCGCCGTAGATCAGGTCGTTCCCGCGGCTGCCGCGGACATTCTCGATGCTGACATAGCTGTCCCCCGCCGCGAGCCCGCTATTGGCGGCCGGAGAGGCGAGGGAGACGGTGACGCCTTCGGTCGTCGGCGAAAGGAAGCCGAGATCGGTATACATGTAATCGGCCGTATCGATGCCCTCGCCGCCGATCAGCGCGTCCGCGCCCAGGCCGCCGGTCAGCATGTCGTCGCCGGCCTCGCCGTAGATATGGTCGTCGCCCCAGTCGCCGTAGAGCTCGTCCTGCCATTTGACCGACGATGCAGCGGGATCGAGCGGCGCGGCGGGATTGTCGCCGCCGTAGATGAAATCGTTCAGAGGG
>DASWMB010000046.1:0-11163 GCA_036399955.1 Allosphingosinicella sp.
CTTCGCGCCTTCGCGCCTTCGCGTGAACCAGCTGCCGCGCGGTGCCGCGCCCGCGGCGCCAACCCTGGATCAAGCTGCGCTCGCCGGCGCTCAAAATCACGGTTGGCAAAGCGCGCCCCACGCGTCTATCAGGCGCCGCGAGCCGCCAGGGGTGGAGTTTTGCCTCCCCGGCGCGGCACGTGTGGCGCTCCGGCCGTCCGGACCGGAGCGGCGTAAAGCACTCCTGTGGTTTCGCTGAAGGTCCTCGAATGGCGACGGTCGAGCAGAACGAAAGTACGGCGGCAGCCGCCGCTCCCGAAGGCGGCGTCCGGCGGCGCGACTTCCTCAACATCGGCGCCGTCGCCGCGGCCGGGATCGGCGCGACGGCTTTGGTCTATCCGCTGGTCAACCAGATGAACCCGTCGGCCGACGTGCTCGCGCTCGCCTCGATCGACGTCGACGTGTCGCAGATCCAGCCGGGCCAGGCGATCAAGACGATCTGGCGCAAGCAGCCGATCTTCATCCGCCACCTGACGCCGCAGGAGATCCAGGCCGCGAACGCGGTGTCGCTCGGCGAGCTGCGCGACCCGCAGAGCCTTGCCGACCGCACCGCCGAGGGCAAGCCGCAATGGCTGATCACATTGGGCGTGTGCACCCATCTCGGCTGCGTGCCGCTGGGCACGGCGGAGGGCGAGAATCGCGGCGACTATCAGGGCTATTTCTGCCCGTGCCACGGCTCGCATTACGACACGGCGGGGCGCATCCGGCGCGGCCCGGCGCCGATCAATCTCGAAGTGCCCGAATATGAGTTCATGACCGACACGACGGTCCGGATCGGCTGAGGTAGGACAGATGGCGTTTCCCTGGGCTCAAGCATACGAACCCAAGTCCGGCTTCATGCGCTGGATCGACCAGCGCCTGCCGCTGCCGCGGCTCGCCTACAACGCGGTCGGCGGCGGCTATCCGGTGCCGCGCAATCTGAACAACTTCTGGAATTTCGGCGTCCTCGCCGGCGTCGCTTTGATGATCCAGATCGTCACCGGCATCGTGCTCGCGATGCACTACAACGCGAACGCCGACACCGCCTTCCAGTCGGTCGAGCACATCATGCGCAACGTCAACCAGGGCTGGTTCCTGCGCTACGCCCACGCCAACGGCGCGAGCTTCTTCTTCATCGTCACGTACATCCACATCTTCCGCGGCCTCTATTACGGCTCCTACAAGGCGCCGCGCGAGATGGTGTGGCTGCTCGGCCTCGTCATCTTCCTCCTGATGATGGCGACGGCCTTCATGGGCTATGTCCTTCCATGGGGGCAGATGAGCTTCTGGGGCGCCAAGGTGATCACCGGCCTGTTCGGCGCGATCCCGCTCGTCGGCGAGGCGCTGCAGACCTGGTTGCTCGGCAGCTTCGCGCCCGACCAGTCGACGCTGACCCGCTTCTTCTCGCTCCATTATCTGCTGCCGTTCGTGATCCTGGGGGTGGTGATCCTCCACGTCTGGGCGCTGCACATCCCGGGCTCGGGCAATCCCACCGGGGTCGACGTCAAGGGGCCGCAGGACACGCTTCCGTTCCACCCCTATTACACGGCCAAGGACGGGTTCGCGCTCGCCGTGTTCATGGTCGCCTTCGCGGCGGTGACGTTCTTCGCGCCCAATTATCTGGGCCACGCGGACAATTACATCCCGGCCAATCCGCTCGCGACTCCGGCGGAGATCGTGCCGGAATGGTATTTCTGGCCCTTCTACGCGATCCTGCGGGCGTTCACGGTGGACTTCATCCTGCCGGCCAAGCTGTGGGGCGTGATCGCCATGTTCGGCTCGATCGTGCTGCTCTTCTTCCTCTCCTGGCTCGATCCGGGTCCGGTGCGCTCGGGGAATTACCGGCCGACTTTCAAGATCTTCTTCTGGATCCTGATCCTCGACGTGCTCGTGCTCGGCTATGTCGGCGGCAAGCCCGCCGAGCAGCCCTACGTGATGGTGAGCCAATTGGGCACGATCTACTATTTCGCCCACTTCCTCATCATCCTCCCCATCCTCTCCCGAATCGAACGCACGCTGCCGCTGCCCAATTCGATCTCGGAAAGCGTCCTTCACGGCGAGGCGCAGGAGGCGGCGCCCTATGGCACGCCCCCGGGCGGCACCACCCAGCCGCAGCCGGCTCATTAAGGGGTTCGTTCGACCATGGTTCGTTTGTTCGGCATCCTGATCGGGCTCGGCTTCGTGCTCGTCGCCAGCGTTTCGCTGGTGAGCGACACCTGGGCCTATTTCCGGACGGAGCATCACGAGACCGCGGAGCACCGTTTCCACCAGCATCCGGAGGCGCATTCCTTCACCACCGAAGGCCCATTCGGCCGCTTCGACCGGCAGCAGCTCCAGCGCGGCTTCCAGGTCTATCGCGAAGTCTGCGCCGGCTGCCACGGCATCACCTACGTCGCCTTCAGGAACCTGTCGGAGCTCGGCTACAACGAGGCCGAGGTGCGCAAGCTCGCCTCCGAGTTCCAGGTGCCGGACGTCAACCCCAACACCGGCGAGCCGGCGGCACGGGCGGGACTCCCCGCCGACCGCTTCCCGGCGCCCTATCCGAACGAGGTGGCCGCCCGCGCCGCCAACAACAATGCGGCGCCGCCGGACCTGTCACTGATCGTCAAGGCGCGCCACGGCGGGCCGGAATATATCCGCTCGCTGCTCATGGGCTATCGCAACCCGCAGACCTGGCGCAGCCATGACGGGGAGGCGCTTCCCGCCGACGCGCGGCCGGGGCAGGGGCTGCACTTCAACCCCTATTTCCCGAACCTCAACCTCGCCATGCCGCCGCCCATCACCCAGAACGGCCAGGTGCAATATGCCGACGGCACCAACGCGACGATTGAGCAGATGTCGACGGACGTGGCTGCCTTCCTCACCTGGACGGCCGAGCCCAATCTCGAGCGGCGCAACCGCGCCGGCCTCGCGGTCCTGATCTTCCTCCTGTTCGCGACCGTGCTCGCCTATTTCGCATACAAGAACGTCTGGGCGACGGCGAAGCGGACGGTGCGGATCACAGGCCCGCTCGAGCCGGAGAACATCGCGAGGAGCGACGCCGCCAAGGGCGATGCGGGGATCGCGGGCTGAGCCCCCGGTTCCCCGCCGGCCGGCGCGCGAGGGAATTCAGGAACTTAGAAGAAGCATCCGCGTTTTCAGCCGGTTAGGCGGCTGGGCAGCCATGCGGCCGCGTCGTTCGGGAGTATGTGCCATGTCGCTTCGCCGGTTCCGCCTGCCCGTCCTCGTCCTCGCCTCCAGCCTCGGCCTTTCCGCCTGCGCCTACGGCTATGGCGATTACGGCTATGCCTCCGTCGGCTACGGCCATGGCGGCTATTGCGACCCCTATTACGACGACTGCTATGGCGGCGGTTATGGGGATCCCTGGTACGGCTGGTACGACAATTATTATTATCCGGGCTACGGCATCTACGTCTACGACAGCTACCGCCGCCCGCATCGCTGGAACGACAGCCACCGCGTCTATTGGGAGAGCCGCCGCAGCCGCTATTCCGGCCGCGACTGGAACGATCGGCGCTGGGAGCGCTGGGACGGCTGGGACCGCGGCGACCGGCGCGAATGGCGCCAGGACCGCGGCGAATGGCGCGAGGACCGGCGCGAGATGCGCGGCAATTATCGCGATTATCGCCAGGAGCGGCGCGGCGACACCCGCGAGTTCCGCCAGGAGCGGCGCGACGATCGCGGCGCGCTGCGCCGGGGCGAGGTCACGCGCGAGCAGTTCCGCCAGGATCGCCGGCAGGACCGGCGCGAGTTCCGCCGAGACCAGCGCCAGGACGCGCGGCAGCTGAGGCGTGAGAACCGGCGCGACCGAAGGGATTGAGGACTCACCGCCGTCTCGCGAGCGGCTCCGGCCGCTCGCGAGAGGCGCTCTCTGGCATTCCGCAGCGAAATGCCTATCTTCGCCTCTGAGCGGAGTGAGATCGTCTATGTTCGCGGGCCTCGGCCAATATCTCGATTCCATCAAGGCCCGTGATCCCGCGCCGCGCTCGCGCTGGGAGGTCCTGCTGTACCCTGGCGTTTGGGCCGTGGCCTTCCACCGGCTCGCCCACTGGCTGTTCAAGGGTGAGCTCTATTTCCTCGCGCGGCTGATCAACCACATCGCCCGCCTGTTCACCGCGATCGACATCCACCCCGGCGCCGAGATCGGCCGCAACTTCTTCATCGATCACGGCTTCGTCGTGATCGGCGAGACGGCGACGATCGGCGACGACGTCACCATCTATCAGACGGTCACCCTCGGCGGCACCAATCCCACGAACGGCGTCGGCGGCAAGCGCCACCCGACGATCGGCGACGGCGTCATCATCGGTTCCGGCGCGCAGGTGCTGGGGCCGATCACCGTCGGCGCGCGCGCGCGCATCGGCGCCAATGCGGTGGTGACCCGCGATGTCCCCGAAGGCGCGACGATGACCGGCATTCCGGCTCGGCCGACCCTCGTCGGCGCGGAGCATTATGCCCGCGATTTCGTGCCTTATGGTACGCCCTGCTCCGAAGCGCTCGATCCGCAGACGCAGAAGCTGGAGTTGCTCCAGTGCGAGGTCGAGCAGCTGAGGACGCGCCTCGCGCGGCTGCTCGAGGAGCGCGACGCCGCCGCCGCTGCGGTCGCCGAGGCGGCCGAGGCGGAGGCCGCCGACGCGGAGAAGAGGGGGAGGGGCTGATGGGCACGGTGCACCCTTTTCCGGCGTCGAAATCGCCGCCGTCGCAGGTCGGCTTCGACCGCGCCGAGCTCAACCGCATCGTCGACCTCTACGGCCGCATGGTCGCAGCGGGCCTGTGGAAGGACTATGCGATCGAGTTCGGGCGCGATCACGCCGCCTTCTGGGCCTTCCGCCGGTCGGCCGAGCGGCCCGAATACCGGATCGAGAAGCGCCCGGCGCTGCGCTCGAAGCAGGGCATGTGGGCGCTGGTCGGCGAGCACGGCGCGGTGCTCCGCCGCGGCCATGAGCTTGGGCCGGTTCTCGCGCCGATCGAGCGGCGCCTGATGAAGATCGTCGAGAACGAATAGCGCGCTCCCACGGCGGCCCCGTCAGCGCAAACAAAAGCCCCTCCCCGGCGGGCCGGGGAGGGGCAGGTGTCCAGTGTGGAAGATAATCGTCAGGCGGCGAGCGGGGCTCCCTCCGGGCGGCGGTCGAGGATCGGCAGCCGCGCCTGGAGCGAGGCCGGCAGCGGCCGCACCACCGCAACCCTGGCATTGTGCCAGAAGGCGGAGAGCAGGAGCAGCGCCGAGCCGATGATCAGCGCCGTCAAGGCGACGTTGAGCTCGACGACGCCATAGGTCTCGAAGAGGCTGTTCAGCGCCCAGAGAACGTAGGCGAGCGCCGAGACCAGCATCGCCCGGCGATCGATCGCCAGCGCCACGAGGCCGAGCACCACGTAGAGCAGGATCACCGCGATTCCGTCGAGCGTCGTCGCCGTACCCTCGGTGAGGCCGAGCAGCGAGAAGATCGGGTGGACGATGAGCGGCGCCGACAGGAGGTGGAGCCAGAAGGCCACGTCCGAGCGCCGGGTCTCTCGCCGCGGATCGGACGAATCCCACCACATGGCGAAGAGGAAGACGCCGATGCCGAGCACCAGGCCCGCGCCTTCGAGCATCGCGCGGATTTGCTCGCCGCGCTCCTCGCTGATGTTCTGCCCGTCGCCGATGAGGCTGGAGGCGATCAGGCCGAGGACGAGCGCGACCACGGCGGCCGCTCCCGCCGCGACCGTGATCGGGACGCGGAATCGCCGCCAGTGCAGCCAGGCCGCGGCCGCGCCGAGGGCGGCGCCTGCCGAAAGCACGAGGGTAAAGGCGGCGCCATTGTCCTCGAACGGCCGGGTGCCGATCGCGGTGACGAGGCCGAAGACGGTGGTCGCCATCACCCCGCCGACGAAGGCGAGGAGCAGGATGATGCTCGGCAGCGCCATGCGCCGCTGCCGGGTGAAGAATTCGGCCAGGCCCCAGGCGGTGGCGGCGACGAACAGGCCCATGAAGGGCGAAGGTCCTTCGCCGTCGATGTTCGGCGGGACGTAATAGCCGATCCAGCCGACCGCGATCAGCAGGATCGCCGCGGCGATGCCGACGAAGATGTCGTTGAAGCCGGTGAGCAGCCGGAAATGCTCCTCGTCGACGAGATGCGTCGCGCGGCTGCCGGCGACGAAGCTGCGCAGTGACGTCGCCGCCTCGGGGGCGAGCGCGCCCGCGGCCACCGCCGCTTCCAGATCGCTTTCTGAATACATGCCTAGAATCCTCCCTGTTCCGCCGCCGCGATAGCACGGGTGACTTAGCGATGCAATACAGTAGGACGGCCACCGCTCACGCGGTCGGGCCGTCGACCGCCGCCCTCAGGACGTTGCGCCCTGAAGCGTCCGCAGGATCAGCATCGCCTGCTCGGCGCCGGACTGGGGCACGATCTCCATCGTGCGATCGCAGATCCGCTCCCAGCTCGCCGCTACCGCCTCGGGCGTGCGCTCGTCCTCCGGCAAGGCGACGCCCGGCGTCAGCGTCACATAGGCCGCCTGGACGACGCCCGCGCCGGCGCCGACGATCGCGTTGGTCGGCGCGCCTTCGGAGACCAGGAAGAGGGCGGCGGGGACGACGTTCTCCGGATTGAAGGCGGCGAGCATCTCGGGCGGGAAGATGTCCTCGGTCATCCGGGTGGCCGCCGTCGGCGCGATCGAGTTCACACGCACATTGTACTTCGCGCCCTCCAGGCTCAGCGTCTTGGCGAAGCCGAGCAGGCCGAGCTTGGCGGCGCCGTAATTGGCCTGGCCGAAATTGCCGTAGAGGCCGGTCGATGAGCTCGTCATCAGGATGCGGCCATAGGCCTGCTCGCGCATCGTCTCCCAGACCGCCTTGGTGCAGTTGGCCGAGCCGACGAGGTGGACGTCGACGACGAGGCGGAAGTCCTCCATCGTCATCTTCGCGACGCTCTTGTCGCGCAGGATGCCGGCATTGTTGATGAGGACGTGGACGCCGCCCCAGCCCTCCTTGGCGCGCGCGACCATCTCCTCGACCTGGGCGAGATCGGTGACGCTGGAGCCGTTGGCGACGGCAATACCGCCGGCCGCCTCGATCTCCTCGACGACGCGCTGGGCGGCGTCCGACGTGCCGGAGCCGTCGCGGGCGCCGCCGAGGTCGTTCACAACCACCTTCGCGCCGCGCCGGGCAAGCTCCAGCGCATAGGCGCGGCCGAGGCCGCCGCCGGCCCCGGTGACGATCGCCACCTGTCCTTCGAATGAAATCGTCACCGGCCGCTCCCCTGAGGCTGTTGCGCGGGGCGCGGATGCCAGCGGCGGGTGACGATGTAAACTGCCCCCTCTCCCCCGAAGGGGAGAGGGAGAGTGCGCGTCAGCGGCGGCGGACGCCGCGCTCGTAGGTCTGGATGCAGCCGTCGGTCACGGTGCGCGAGCAGGGCGGCGGCGTCGTGCCGACCCCGGTCGTGCCGGTGGTGCCGGCCGCGCCGGTCGTGTCCGTGGTGCCGCCGCCCGCGCCCGCGCCGGCGCCGCAGGTCGGATAGGCGCTGCTGCCGGCATTGAAGCCCGGAGGCGTGCAGGCCTGGCCGTTCGGATCGGTGCCTTGCTGGGTGATCCCCTGCGGGCCGCTCGCCTGGCTCTGGTCGGCGACGGTGTTGCCGGTCTGCGCGAACGCGGTGCCGCCGACGGCGAGGGCCGCTGCGAAAAGAAGTGCCTTCATGATCTCATCTCCTCCTGTTGAACGATCAGCCGGGGCGGCGGGCGCCGCGCTCGTATGTCTGGACGCAGCGGTCGGTGACGGTGCGCGAGCAGGGCGGAAGGTCGCTCGCGGCGCCCATCGAAGCGGCGGGCTGGTTGGCCGGCGCCGTGCCGGTGCCGCTGCCGAGCGGCTGGTTCCATCCGGCCGGAGCGACCGCCGGGGCCGAGATCACGGCGATCCCGCGCGCGTCCGTCTCGGGATTGGTGTTGCCGGGAGCGACCGTGCCGCCGGCGCCTTGCGTCGTGCTCGGCGTGGTCGTCGGCTGCGCGAGCGCGGCGGTGCCGAGCAGGAGAGCGGCGCCGAAAAGTATGGATTTCATGAGGTGATCCTCCTTCGATTGGCGGCGCCCTTTCCATGGAGCGCACGCGAACAGGGCGGGCGCGGGAGACGCGCCGCCGCATCCCAAACGCGGGCGAAACAACTTTTCTCCCCGAAGATGTGCCGGAACGGGACGGCTGGTCCCGTGGGTCCGGCGCCCGGTCGTCCTTGCGGGGCTTTACCCTTATGTAAGGCGACCCGGTGCATAGGCGATGCGATGAGTGAGGACGGCATCAACACTGAGAGCGGCAGCCTCGCCAATCCGACGCGGCGGACGGTGCTCGCGCTCGGCGCGGCGGCGGCTTCCACCGTGGTGACGATCCGCCCGGCGCTCGCCCAGACCGCGGGATCGGTGCTCAATTGCGAGATCCCGGTGCCCGGGCCGCAGGCGGGCGGCCAGCACATCGCGCCCGACGGAACCCTCGTCGCACCCGGCACGCCCGGCTCCTTCTCCCCCGCGGCGCGGCCGATCACCGGCGAGGAAGCCAAGGCTTTGCTCCAGAACGGGCTGACGCCGCCCGGCATGGATAGCCAGTCGGCCCAGGCCTATGCGAACTATATCCGCCGCCTGCAGTCGGGGATGAGCGGCTTCACCTGCTACGCCTCGCTGCAGATGCCGCGCTGACCGGGCCGCCGCGATGGCCGGTCCCCGCTACATCGCCGATCCCGCCGAGGATGTCCGTGCCGTCCCGCTCGACGGGCTGGTCGCCCTCTTTCACGCCCCTTCCGGCATGACCCATATCGTCGCCCCGCCCGCGCCGCAGATCCTGGAGGCGCTGCAGGAGGGCCCGGGCGATGCGCGCGCCATCCTCGCCCGGATCGCGGCGCTGTACGAGATCGAGGACGGCAACGCCGAAGCGATCGAGGCACGGCTCGCCGAGCTCGAGGCCGCGGGCCTGGTGCGGCGGGCATGAGGCACGTCGTCAACGTCGCCATCGGGCCGGTGTCGTTCCGGGTCGGATCGGCCTGGAAGCGGCCGGTCGAGGCGCTGGCGGGTCTCTACGCACACTATCCGGCGCCGGCGGACGACGTCTGCGACTTCACGGTGCGGCTGGAGCCGGAGAAGCCGTGGCGGCGGTGGCTGAGGCCGTCGGTGGCGATCCACGGCGACTATATGCTCCCGGACGCCGTGCCGCTGTCGCTCGCCCACGGGCTGCTCGCGGCCGAGATGGGGATGAACCTCCAGATGGCGCTCGGCCAGAAGCGCTTCCTCCTCCTCCATGCCGCCACGGTCGAGCGGGAGGGGAGGGTGGTCGTCCTCACCGGCGAGAGCGGCGCCGGCAAGTCGACGCTCGCGGCCCTGCTCGGCGAGCGCGGCTGGCGGCTGATGGGCGACGAGTTCGCGCTCCTCGACTGCGAGAGCGGCCTCCTCCACCCGTTCCCGCGCGCGGTCAGCCTCAAGAACGGCTCGATCGAGGTGATGCGGCGGATTGCCGGCGAGGCGCGCATGGGCCCGGTCCTCGAAGGCACGCCCAAGGGCACGATCCGTCACTTGAAGCCCCGTGCCGACGCGGTTGCCCGGATGGAGGAGCCGGGGCGGCCGGCGCTGATCCTCTTCCCGCGCTTCGGGCCGGAGCGCGCGATGCGCCCGGTAGGGCCGGCGGAAGTGTTCGTGCGCCTCACCCAGGCCTCGACCAACTATGTCGCTCTGGGCGCGCGCGGCTTCGATGCGCTGGCGCATCTCGTCGGCACCTGCCCGGCGATGGCGATCGACTATCCGGACGCCGACACCGCGATCGCGCTGGTCGAGGAGCTGTTCGGAGGCGTCCGCGAATGAGCCGCCTCCTCGTCCGGACCCTCGCGGATCCCGCACTGGCGGAAAGGCTGGCGCCGGCGCAGTGGACGGCGCTGATCACCGCGGCGCGCGCCGAGTCGCTGCTCGGCAGCCTCGCCTTCCGGCTCGAAGGCGAGAAGCTGCCCGCGAAGGTGTCGGCGATCCTCGAGGATGCGCGGCGGGATGCGGGATACGCGCGGACCCAGGCGGTCTGGGAAGCGGAGATGGCGCGGCGGGCGCTGGCGGAGACCGGCGCGCCGGTGATCCTCCTCAAGGGCACCGCCTTCGCCGCCGCCGGGCTGGAGGCGGGCCGGGGTCGTTCGATCGGCGACCTCGACATCCTCGTGCCTTTCGAGCGGCTGGATGCGGTGCAGGCCGCGCTGCTGGCCAGCGGCTGGGAGTGGGTGAAGGAGGACGCTTACGACGACCTCTATTACCGCCGCTGGATGCACGAGCTGCCGCCGCTCATCCATCGCGAACGGGACCGGATGATCGACGTCCACCACACCATCCTGCCGCCGACCGCGCGGCCGACGCCGGACGCGTCCGCGCTGATCGCGGCAAGCCTGCCGCTGGAGAACGGGCTTCGCATCCTTTCGCCCGAGGACATGATCGTCCACGCCGCAGCGCATCTGTTCGCCGACGGCGACCTCGCCGGCGGGCTCAGGAACCTGTGGGACATCAATTGCCTGGTGCGGGAATTCGCCGCCCGGGACGAAGGTTTCTGGCCCCGGCTCGGCGAGCGGGCGGCGCTGCACCAGCTCCGCCCGGCCGTTGCGCGGGCTCTGCGCCTGACGAACCGTCTTTTCGGCACCCCCGTGCAAGTCGCTGACTCGTTCGTCCCGAGCGAAGTCGAGGGGCGTACGCTCGGACTCAGTGCCAGCGCCCCTCGACTTCGCTCGGGACGAACGGATGGTCTTGCCCAGAAGAGCGGTACGGCCCTTGCGGGCCGGCGTCGCGTCTCGGACCGGTTCTTCGAAGCGCGGCTGCTCGCCCGCAACGGCTGGGGCCAGCCGACCCGCAAGGCCTTGCGCTTCGCCTTCTACCTTCGCTCGCACTGGATGCGGATGCCGCCGCTGATGCTCGCGCGCCACCTCTGGACCAAGGCGACGCGCTGACGCTGGACTTTGCGGCGCGGCGGGAGCAGGGCGGCGCCGATGAAGCTGCGCCGCCTTCTCGCGCTCCTCCTCCTGACGCTGGCAAGCGCCTGCGCGACCGTCCCCACCGGCGACCCCGACCGGCAGCGCTGGCAGGCGCATGCCCGCAGCGTCACCATCGCCCGCGACGACTGGGGCATCGCCCATGTGCGGGGAGAGACGGACGCCGACGCCGTCTTCGGCAT
>DASWMB010000047.1:0-6405 GCA_036399955.1 Allosphingosinicella sp.
TCTCCTGCGCCTCGGCGTAGAGACGTGCCCGGTCCTCGCCGAACTTCTGCTCCAGCGTCTGGTAGAGGATGCCGTGCTGCGAGCTCATCTTCGCGGTCGACTTGCCGGTCACCTGCCGGCCGACCCGCCGCGCCTCGATCACCGCGACGCGGAGGCCCTGGTCCTTGAGCAGCCGCGCCGTGGTGATGCCGACGATGCCGCCGCCGATGATCGCGACGTCGACCTCGAGGTCGCCCGACAGCTGCGGGAAGGACGGCATCGTCGCCGTCTCGTTCCAATAGGTCCTGTCCTGCGGCAATCCCGTCACGTCCGCCATCGCTCGCTCTCCCGATGTTGTTCGGGAAGAGAACCGCGCGACCGTGAAGCTGTTCCGCCTGTCCGCCGCCGGCGGCCCGCGCCGCTCAGAAGCGCGCGCGCAGCGATCCGACGAGGCGGCCGCGATAGGGCTCGCCGAGGCCGCTCCTGTCGGTGTCGTACCAGCGCAGCTCTGCCGTGAGTGGATCGGCCAGGCGGTAGGCGATCCCCGCGTTGAACGCGCGGTAGTCGGCGCCGCCGTCCCGCTCGCGCAGGGCATAGGCCGCGTTGAGCGTGACCGCACCGCCGAGCTTCCAGGCGGCGCTCGCCTCGGCATAGGTCGAGCGGCCGGTCGAGCCGAGATCGTCCGGGCTCCAGGTGAGGCTGAGCCGCGGCGTCGCCGCGCCGAAGCGGCGCGACGCCGAGACGGTGAGCTCCAGCGCCTCGCCGTCGGTCGGCTCCACCGGCGCGACGGCAAGCTTGAGGGTGGCGCTCCCATTGAGGTCGAAGCCGCCCGCCGAGGTCCGGAATCCCGCGACCGGCCCGGCTTCGCCGTCGAGGCTGGGCGAGGTCACGTTCTTGGCATAGCCGCCGACATGGAAGGGACCGAACGCGGCTTCCGGTCGCACGAGGACCTGCGGCCCCTCCGTCTGGGCAAGGCCCTTCGAGATGCCGCGGCTCGCGATTACCATCTCGATGCCGGGGTCCGGCGGCGGCAGGTCGAGCATCGTCAGAAGGGGCTGGCGAGCAGATAGAAGAGCGCGCCGATGATGCCGGCGGCGGGCAGAGTGATGATCCAGGCGACGACGATGTTGCCGGCGACGCCCCAGCGCACCGCCGAGGCGCGGCGGGCGGCGCCGACCCCCATGATGCAGCCGGTGATGGTGTGGGTGGTCGAGACCGGGATGCCGAGTGAGGTCGCCGAGAAGAGCATGATCGCCCCGCCGGTCTCGGCCGAGAAGCCCTGGTGCGGCGTCAGGCGTGTGATCTTCGAGCCCATCGTGTGGACGATCCGCCAGCCGCCCATCAAAGTCCCGAGGCCCATCGCCGCCTGCGCCGAGATCACCACCCAGAAGGGCACGTAGAACTCGCCCTGGAGATAGCCGGTGGAGAAGAGCAGCACGGCGATGATGCCCATCGTCTTCTGCGCATCGTTCGCGCCGTGCCCGAGCGAATAGGCCGCCGCCGAGACGAGCTGCAGGCGGCGGAAGACGGTGTCCGCCGTTCGCGCGGCGACCGGCTTGAACAGCCACGAGGTGAGCATCACCATCAGGATCGCGACGAGCATGCCGATCATCGGCGACAGGAAGATCGCCACCGCCGTCTTGATCACGCCCGAGGAGACGACGGCGCCGAACCCCGCCTTGGTGATTCCGGCGCCGAGCAGCCCGCCGATCAGGGCGTGGCTGGATGAGGAGGGGATGCCGAGCCGCCAGGTGATCACGTTCCAGGCGATGGCGCCCATCAGCGCGCCGAAGATCACGGCCGGATCGATGATCGCCGGATCGACGATCCCCTTCCCCACCGTCTCGGCGACATGGAGGCCGAAGAAGAGGAAGGCGATGAAGTTGAAGAAGGCGGCCCAGACGACCGCCAGCTGGGGCGAGAGCACCCGCGTCGAGACGACGGTGGCGATCGAGTTCGCCGCGTCGTGCAGCCCGTTGATGAAGTCGAACGCCAGCGCGACGGCGATCAGCGCCGCCAGGACCGGCAAAGCGAGCGTCGGTTCCATGCCTTTTGTCCCCGGCTCAGGCGTGATCGATGACGATGCCCTGGATCTCGTCGGCGACGTCCTCCAGGCGATCGAGCACGCGTTCGACATGGCTGTAGATTTCGCGCCCGACGATGAAGTCCATCGCCTCGTTGCCGCGGTGGGCGAGGAACAGGGCCTTGAGCCCGCTCTGGTGGAGCTCGTCGGCGCGGCCTTCGAGGTGGACGATCTGCTCGGTGAGCTCGTGGAGGCGGCCGCCGTTGCGGCCGATGTTGCGCATCAGAGGCAAGGCCTCCGCGACCAGCCGGGCCGCCTGCGCGCCGAGCTGCGACATCTCCTGCAGGTCGGTCGTGAACGTCCTTACCTCGTAGAGGGTGACCGCCTTCGCCGTCTGCCACATCTCGTCGACCGCATCGTCCATCGAGGAGATCAAGGCGGTGATCGCGCTGCGGTCGAAGGGCGTGATGAACGACCGGCGGACCGCCACCAGCACGTCGCGGGTGACGTCGTCGGCGGCATTCTCGAAGTCCCGGATCTCGTTGACGCAGCGCTCGATGTCTTCGCCGCCCAGGAGCCGGATGAGCGCGTCCGCGCCTCCGACCAGCGTCACCGCATGCCGGTCGAACAGGTCGAAGAAGCGCTCCTCCTTCGGCATCAGCTTCTGGAAAACGTTCAGCATCGTCCCGGCCCCTATCGCGTTCGCGCCGCCTCTACAGCGGCCGTCACATAGTTGTCACCTTTCATTCGCGCAGCCGTCACCCTCCCGCCGCATGGTGGCCCTCAGCCGATCGCCTTCGCGGAGACCGAGAGATGACCGCCAGAAGCCTCGCCGCCGCCCTTCTCGGATGCGCCGCCCTCCTCCCGGGAGCGCCCGCTTTGGCCCAGGCGCAGGACGGCGCCGCTGAGATCGCGGCCCTTCGCGCTCGCATCGAGCAGCTCGAGGCCCGACTCGCCGCCGCTCCGGCTCCAGCCCCCGCACCGGCTCCAGCTCCGGCTCCGGCACCGCGCGAGAGCTCCGGCACCGTCTTCCGCGGTGCGCCGCAGTTCAGCTCCGGCGGCTTCACCTTCAAACCCCGCGGACGGCTCCAGTACGATGCCGGCTGGGTCGAAAGCCCGCCAGGGCTCGCGGACGCGGGCCTCGGCTTCGGCAGCGAGCTGCGCCGCGCCCGGCTCGGCGTGGAGGGCTCCATCCCGGGCGGCTTCGGCTATGTCCTCGAGCTCGATTTCGCGGACAATCAGGTCGAGGTGACCGACGCCCTCATCAGCTACCGCGCCGCGCCCGAAGCGACGCTCACCGTCGGCCAGCACAATCCGTTCCAGTCGCTGGAGGAGCTGACCAGCTCGCGCTTCACCAGCTTCATCGAGCGCGCCGCCTTCACCGACGCCTTCGGCTTCGAGCGCCGGGTCGGGCTTTCGGCCGTCTATTCAGACGGGCCGCTGATCGTCCAGGGCGGCGTCTTCACCGACAATATCGAGGATCTCGGCAGCGACGAGAACGATTCCGCCGGGGTCGACGGCCGCATCGTGCTCGCGCCCAAGGCGGGCGGGACGCAGCTCCACTTCGGCGCGTCGGGCCACTACCGCTCCAGCGGCGACCTGTTCGACGCCGGGGCCACCACCCGATACCGCCAGCGCCCGCTGGTCCATTTCACCGACACCCGCTTCGTCTCGACGCCGGCGCTCCGCGTCCGCGACGAGACCAGCTACGGTCTCGAGGCGGCGCTGGTCCGCGGCCCGTTTCACGCCGCCGCCGAAGCGCACTGGCTGCGCGCCGAGACGCCGACGGCCGCTCCGACGTTGTTCGGGGGCTACATCGAGGCCGGACTCTTCCTCACGGGCGAGAGCCGCGGCTATCGCGGCGGCCGCTTCGACCGGACGACCGTCGGCCGACCGCTCGGCGGTGGGACCGGCGGCGCCGGGGCCTTCCAGCTCAACCTGCGCTACGACGTCCTGGATCTGAACTCGGCCGGCATCCGCGGCGGCACGCAGCAGGGCTTTCTCGCCTCCCTGATCTGGATTCCGCAGGACTATGTCCGCTTCATGATCAACGCCGGCCGACTGCGCTACGGCGACGCCGCCGTCCCCGCAGCCGGCGGCGATCGCCGCTACGGCGTCGACGTGATCGCCGCCCGCGCCCAGATCGACTTCTGAGGGGAAGGCGCCGACAGGTCTCCGGATCGGATCCGACGTTGGCTCAGCGGCCCGCTTCCGGGTCGAGCCCCTTCTGCCGCTCGCCCATCCGCTCGCCGGTCGCGGCATAGACGACCATCTCGGCGATGTTGGTGGCGTGGTCGCCGATCCGCTCCAGGTTGCGGGCGACGAACAGGAGGTGGGCGGCCTCGGTGATGTTCTGCGGGTTCTCCATCATGAAGGTGAGGAGGGCGCGGAAGATCGAGTTGTAGAAGTCGTCGAGCGCCCGGTCGCGCTCGCAGACCTCGCGCGCCTTGGCCGCGTCCCGCTCGACGAACGCGTCGAGCACGTTGTGGACCATCTCGGCGGCGATGCGCGCCATTTCCGGCAGCATAGAGAGGGGCTCGATCCGGCCGCGGCCCTCCAGCAGCGAGACCCGCTTGGCGATATTCTTGGCGTAGTCGCCGATGCGCTCGACGACGGCGGCGATCTTGAGCGCGGCGACCGCGTCGCGCAGGTCGTCGGCCATTGGCGCACGCAGCGCGATCAGCCGGACGACGCCGGCTTCGGCTTCGGCCTCCAGCGCATCGAGCCTTGCGTCCGCCTCGACCACCGCGCGGGCGCCTTCGACGTCGCGCTGCATCAGCGCCCGCATCGCCTCGCTTATGGCATGCTCGGCGAGCCCGCCCATCTCGCAGATCAGCGCGCGCAGCTGACCGATGTCCTCGTCGAACGCTTTCAGCGTATGGCCGCCGCTTTCCTGCATGTCGTGCGTCTCCTCAGCCGTAGCGGCCGGTGATGTAGTCCTTGGTGCGCTGCACCCTGGGATTGGTGAAGATCTCGGACGTTTCGCCATATTCGACGAGCTCGCCGAGGTGGAAAAAGGCCGTGCGCTGGGAGACGCGGGCCGCCTGCTGCATATTGTGGGTGACGATGACGATCGCGTAGCGGCCGCGCAGCTCGTGGATCAGCTCCTCGATCTTCGCCGTCGCGATCGGATCGAGCGCCGAGGCCGGCTCGTCCATCAGGATCACCTCTGGATCGACCGCGATCGCCCGGGCGATGCAGAGGCGCTGCTGCTGGCCGCCCGACAAGGCCGTGCCGCTCTCCTGGAGGCGGTCCTTGACCTCCTCCCACAGGCCCGCGCGCCGCAGCGAGCCTTCCACGATCCCGTCGAGCTCGGCCTTCCCCGCGGCGAGGCCGTGGATGCGCGGCCCGTAGGCGACGTTCTCGTAGATCGACTTCGGGAACGGGTTCGGCTTCTGGAAGACCATGCCGACGCGTGCGCGCAGCTGCACCACGTCCATGCCCGAGGCGTAGATATCCTCGCCGTCGAGCTCGATCCGTCCTTCGACCCGCGCGCCGGCGATGGTGTCGTTCATCCGGTTGAAGGCGCGCAGGAAGGTCGACTTGCCGCAGCCCGACGGGCCGATGAAGGCGGTGACATGCTCGGCCGAGACCTCGATCGAGACGTCGCGCACGGCCGGCTTGTCGCCGTAGAAGACGCTGACGCCGCGCGCCGACATCTTGTTGCGCGTCAGAGTGTCGGTGGGCTCGTTCATTACCAGCGTCTCTCGAACTTGTTGCGAAGGAAGATGGCGAGGCCGTTCATCGCCAGCAGGACGGCGAGCAGCACCATGATCGCGGCGGAGGTCTTCTCGACGAAGCTGCGGCTGACCTCGTCGGACCAGAGGAAGATCTGGACCGGAAGGACGGTGGCCGGATCGGTGATCCCGCCCGGCGGCGAGGCGATGAAGGCGCGCATGCCGATCATAAGCAGCGGCGCCGTCTCGCCCAAGGCGCGGGCCATGCCGATGATGGTGCCGGTGAGGATGCCCGGCAGAGCGAGCGGCAGCACATGGTGGAAGACCACCTGGATCTTCGAGGCGCCGATGCCGAGCGCGGCGTCGCGGATCGAGGGAGGCACCGATTTCAGCGCATTGCGCCCGGCGATGACGATCACCGGCATCGTCATCAGCGCAAGCGTGATGCCGCCGACGAGCGGCGCCGAGCGCGGCAGGTGCATGAAGTTGAGGAAGACGGCGAGGCCGAGCAGCCCGAAGATGATCGACGGCACCGCGGCGAGGTTGTTGATCGACACCTCGATGAGGTCCGTCCAGCGGTTCCTGGGCGCATACTCCTCGAGATAGACGGCGGAGAGGACCCCGATCGGAAAGGCGAGGGCGAGCGTGACGAGCATCGTCAGCAGCGATCCCTTCAGCGCGCCCCAGATCCCGACGCGGGTCGCGTCGCTCGAATCCGCGCCGGTG
>DASWMB010000048.1:0-6943 GCA_036399955.1 Allosphingosinicella sp.
CTCGTCAGCCGCCATCTGACCAGCCTCGGCTACACGCAGGCGTCGTCAACGGAGGCGGCAAACTTCGTCGTCGAGCTCGATTACGAGGTCGACGAGGGCCAGCAGCGCGTCGTCTCGCGGCCGGATCCGTTTCCGCCGAGCTATGGCTATGGCTACGGCTACCGCCGCCCATATTATTCGCGCTTCGGCTATTACGGGCGTTACCGCAGCCCCTTCTACTACGGCTGGGACGATCCCTTCTGGTATGGCGGCGGCTTCGGGCGCGAGCGGATCGAGAGCTACACCGTCTATAACAGCGACCTAGAGATGAACATCCGCAGCCGCGAGGGCCAGCCGCTGTTCGAGGGGCGGGCGGAGGCTCGGTCGACGGAGGACGACCTGACGGTGCTGGTGCCGAACCTCATCGAGGCGATGTTCACCGACTTCCCCGGGCGCTCGGGCGAGACGGTGCGGATCACGGTGCCGCCGCGGCGCAACCGGCGCTGAAGATGTATGGGGAGGGACGGGAGACCGCCCCTCCCCCTTTTTCGTGACCTTGCGACACGGAATTTCAACGCCTTGCCGCTAGGGCGCGAGGCGTGCGCACGCAGGTCTGCATCACGATCGACACCGAGTTCAGCATCGGCGGAGCCTTTGCCGACCCGCACGCGCGCCGGCCGATCGGCGCAGCGAACGTGCAGCAGGGACTGGACTTCCTGCTGGCCGCTACCCGCCGACACATCACGACAAGCACCTACTTCGTCGAGACATCGAACAGACATTGGTTCGGCGACGCGGAGATGAAGCCCATCGTCGAACGCATCATCGGCGAAGGCCACGACGTCCAGCTCCACCTCCACCCATGCTGGGAAGCCTTCCGCGACCCGCAGTGGCGCGACACCGTCCGCGCGGCCCCGCCCCGCGACGATTGCGCGGGCCGCAGCGAGGAGGAGCTCGCCGCGCTGATCGGCGAGGGCATCGACACGCTGGAGCGCATGGGCGCGCCGCGGCCGGTCGCGCTGCGCACCGGCAACCTCAGCGCCGGCCGCTCCGTCTACCGAGCGATGCGCACTTGCGGGCTCACCGTCGCATCGAACGTCGGCCTCGCGCTGAGCCGCCCGGCGGAGCCGGAGCTGCGACTGAGGGGCGGGCGCCACCGGATCGAGGGCGTGCTCGAAGTCCCGGTACTGACCTACGGGCCCGGCGAGCGGCTGTTCACGACCACCGGCTGCTCCTGGGGCGAGACCGAGGCGCTGCTCCGCCAGGCTCGGCGCGACGGCGTCCCGACGCTCGTGCTCCTCACCCATCCGTTCGAGTTCATGAAGGGCGACCGGCTCGACCCCGCACGCCAGCGGCGCAACCGGATCAACCGCCGGCGCATGGAGCGGCTGTGCGCCTTCATCGCCGAACATGACGACGAGTATGAGGCGGTGAGCTTCGCCGCGGCGGCGCCCGGGTGGCTTGCGGCGCCGGATGTGCCGGAGCCGCGGCTGTCCGCGCCGCTGCCGCATGTGCTGGCGCGGATGATCGAGAACAAGGCGAACGACCTGGTGGCGGCGCTCTGATGGCGAGCCGCGCGCAGTGCCTCTATCTTCGCGCCACCGAGGGTCCCGCCTTCGTCCAGGCGCGCTACGGCAGCGCCCGCGGCCTCGCGCGGCTGTGGCTGGCGAAGCTGCGGCCGCTGCGGCGGTTCGAGGCGGTGGACTGGGCGGCGGTGCGGCGGCTGGTCTTCGTCTGCACCGGCAATATCTGCCGCAGCCCCTATGCCGAGGCGCGGGCGCGGGCCGCAGACTTTCCCACCGTCTCGGCGGCGCTGCGCGGCGGGAGCGGCGCTCCGGCCGATGAGGCCGCCGTCGCCGCCGCCGCAGCGGCAGGGACTGACCTTCGCAAGCATCGTTCCACCGCGATCGGAGAGATGGAGTTCGACGCGGGCGACCTCCTGGTGGCGATGGAGCCCTGGCAGGCCGAGACGCTCGCCGCCCGTTTCGGCGGAATGCCCGAGGTGCAGGTCACGCTGCTCGGCATCTGGTCGACGCCCCAGCGGCCGCACCTTCACGATCCGCACGGCCTTTCCGCGGACTATTTCCGCACCTGCTTCACCCTGATCGACTCGGCCGTCGACGCCATGCTGGCCAGGATCCGGCAATGACCGCGCGGCCGCCGGTCATCGTGCTCGGCATCGACAGTCCGATCGGACTCACGGTGGTGCGCGAGCTCGGCGCCGCCGGCGTCGGCGTCCACGGCGTCGCCCGGGACCGCCGCGCGCTCGGCCTCTATTCGCGCCACCTCGCCCGCGGCTACCTCCGCGACGGCGAGCTGTGCGCGCAGCTCCTCGACATCGCCCGGACCAGCGGCGCATCGCTCGTCATGACGGTCTCGATGGGCGACGCGCTCGCCGTCCGCGCCGCCGCCGACGACGGGCGGCTGCCGGGCCTGACGCCCCTCCTCCCGCCGGCGGCGAAGCTTGCGCTGGTCAACGACAAGGCGGCGATCTGCGGAGTGGCGGAGCGGCTCGGTATCCCCGTTCCGCTGACGTGGCAGCCGACCGCCGCCGATTTCGACACCGCCGTCCCTCGCGACGTCGGCTATCCCTGCATCCTCAAGTGGCGCGATCCCGAAGAGGCCGCCGCGCCGCTCGCCCGGCTCGGCCTGCCGCTCCTCAAGAGCGAGTTCGCCCATGACGAGGCGGAGCTTCGCGCCGCCCTCGCCCGCTACCGCCCGGCCGGCCTCTGGCCGCTGGTCCAGTCCTACTGCCCCGGCACCGGCCTCGGGCAGATGTTCCTGATGAAGGACGGCCGCGCGCTGATGCGCTTCCAGCACCGCCGCCTCCACGAATGGCCTCCGGAGGGCGGCGTCTCGACCCTGTGCGAGAGCATTGCGCCGGGCGAGCACCGCGCGCTCATGCAGAAGTCCGAGGCCCTGCTGCGCGAGATCGGCTGGGAAGGCCCGGCGATGGTCGAATATCGCCACGACGCAGCGACCGGCGAGACCGCGCTGATGGAGATCAACGGCCGCTTCTGGGGAAGCCTGCCGCTCGCCTCCCACGCCGGCGCCCGCTTCGCGCTCGGCTCCTACCTCGCGCTGGGCCTCGGCTACGACCTTCCCGAAGCCTCCTACCGGCCCGGGCTGCGCTGCCGCTACATGGTGCCCGAAACACGCCGGCTCGTGCGCGTGACGCTCGGGCGGAAGGCGATTCCGGACAGGCGCCTCGCGTTCAGCCCGGCGCGGGAGGTGCTGCGCTGGCTCGGCGGCTTCCTTGGCGGGCGCTACTACGTCTTCTCGCTGCGGGACCCCCTGCCCTTCCTCGCCGACCTCGGCTTCATCGCCGGCGCGGCCGTGCGCGGCGTCTTCTCGCGCCTTCGGCCGCATCGCACGGCCGCCGAACCGCGGCTGGAGCCGCTCAAGCGCTAAGCTTCTTTTGACCACCGGTACGCCGGCGTTACAGTGCCGCCTCTTTCATCGGGAGGCAGCCATGCTCGATCGCCGCACATTCATCGTCTCGACCGCCTCCGCCGCCGCCTTGGCAATGGCGGCCCGGGCGAACGCGGGATTCCTGCTGCCCGCCGGGAGCGATGCGGCGCAGCTCAACGCGCTGATGGAGCGCGCCTATCAGGAGATCATCCTCAGCGATCCCGAATCGCGCACGTCGCTCGGCCTCGACACCGGCGCCCATGCCGCGGCCAAGGCCCAGCTCCTCGACCGCTCGCGCCCGGCGCTGCTCGCCCGGCAGCAGCAGGTGCGCGAGCTGGGCGGCGCTCTCGGTCGGATCGAGCGCCGGCGCCTCAGCGGCATGGACGCCGTCAACTACGACACCCTCCGCCAGTTCATCGACACGATCGTCTCGGCCTACGACAATTTCGAGTACGGCACCCACAGCTGGCCCGAGCCCTATACGGTGAGCCAGCTCGGCGGCACCTACCAGCAGATCCCCGATTTCCTCGACAGCCAGCACCGGATCGAGACACGAGAGGACGCGGAGGCCTATCTGTCGCGCCTCTCCTCCTTCGCGCGCCAGCTCGACCATGAGACCGAGCGGCTGCGGCGGGACTATTCGATCGGTGTGATCCCGCCCGACTTCGTCATCGACAAGACCTTGCTGCAGCTCGGCAACCTCACCTCGACGCCGGCGGCGCAATCGGTGATGACCACCTCGCTCGCCCGCCGCACCGCCGAGAAGAACCTCGCCGGCGACTGGGCGGCGCGCGCGGAGCGGATCGTCTCGGGCGAGATCTACCCCGCGCTGCAGCGCCAGGCCGAGACGGTCCGCACGCAGCGGCCGAACGCGGTCCACGATGCCGGCGTCTGGCGGCTTCCCGAAGGCCCCGAATATTACGCCTACGGCCTGCGCTACGCGACGACGACGAGCATGACCGCCGACGAGATCCACCAGCTGGGACTCGACCAGATCGCCGAGCTCAGCAGCCGCGTCGACACGATCCTGCGCCAGCAGGGCATGAGCCAGGGCACGGTCGCGCAGCGGATGCGGGCGATGGCGACCGACCCGCGCTACGTCTATCCGAACACCGAGGCGGGCAAGGCCCAGCTCCTCACCGACCTCAACGGCCAGATGGCCGACATGCAGCGCCGCCTGCCGCGCTATTTCGGACGGATGCCGCGCGCATCGGTCGAGATCCGGCGCGTGCCGCCGACGATCGAGGCGGGCGCGCCCGGCGGCTATTATCAGGGGCCGGCGCTCGACGGCTCCCGGCCCGGCGCTTATTACATCAACCTGCGCGACACGGCGGAATGGCCGAAATGGACGCTGCCGACGCTCACCTATCACGAGGCGAGCCCGGGCCATCACCACCAGGGCTCGCTGGCGCTCGAGGCCGAGGGCATCCCGATGCTCCGCCGCCTGCTCGGCTTCTCCGCATACAGCGAAGGCTGGGGCCTCTATGCCGAGCAGCTCGCCGACGAGATGGGCGTCTACGAGAACGACCCGCTCGGGCGCGTCGGCTATCTCCAGTCCTACATGTTCCGCGCGGCGCGGCTGGTCGTCGACACCGGCCTACACCACAAGCGCTGGAGCCGGGAGCAGGCGATCCGCTACATGGTGGAAGCGCTCGGCGACCAGGAGAGCTCGGTCACCACCGAGGTCGAGCGCTACGCGGTCTGGCCGGGACAGGCGACCAGCTACAAGGTCGGCCAGACACGCTGGATCCAGCTGCGCGAGAATGCGCGGCGGCGGCTCGGCGCGGACTTCGACATCCGCGCCTTCCACGACGTCACCCTCGCCGCCGGCGCGATGCCGCTCGACGTGCTGGAGCGGGTAGTCGACGAGTGGGTGGCCGAGCGCCAGGGCGTCCGCGGCTGAGCGGCGCGGCTCAGCAGCGCGAAATGTCGATGGCCATCAACTGGCGCCCGACGCCGTCGACATAATCGAAGCGGACCGCGCCGCCGAAGGCGGAGACCGGTCGAATCGCTCCCGCCGCGCAGAAGTCGGCGCGAACCTGCCGCTCGAGGCTCGCGCGGATCTGCGGGTTGAGATCGGCGGCGGTGAGGTCCAGCCGGTAGCGGTAGGTCATGGTCGTGTCCTCGCCCCGCACCGCGACCAGGGTCGTGATCGGATCGATGCGGGCCGGCAGCCCTTCGTTCATCTTCGGAGCGAGCATCCGGATGACGCAGGCCGCGAGTGCGCGGCGCCTCGCCATCGGCACTTCACCGAGCGAGAGGTCGCGCTCCGCCGGTGCGAGGCAGGCCGTCATCACGACGTCCTGGAAAGCGGCGTCCGTTGGCGCGGCCGACGGGACGGCCTGGGCGATGGGCGCGGTCCGATCGACCGGGACGGCCGGCGCGCTCGCGGGCCGGAGGGCTGCGCCTCCGAGACCGAGGGCGCCGAGGGCGGAAATGACGAGGAGGCTGCGCATCGGCGGCAAGCCTAGCCGCGCGTTCGTTTCCGCACGGTAAAGGTCAGCGCTGCTGGACCATCCAGGCGCCGGCGAGGACGAAGGCGACGCCGGCGAGCCGCTGCCAGCTGATCTCCTGGACCGGCAGGCCGAAGGCGCCGGTCCGGTCCAGGAAGAGCGCCATGCACAACTGGCCGCCGATCGCGACGATGAGGAAGAAGGTGATGCCGAGCCGCGGCGCGGCGAAGGCGGCGAGGGCCACGAAGATCGCGCCGTAGACGCCGCCGGTCCAGGCATACCAGGGCAGCTCGCGCACCGCAGCCGGGTTGGGCCGCGCGCCCAGCGCAAGGGCCGCGGCGGCCAAAGCGGCAAGGCCAACGGCGAAGGAGACCAAAGCGGCGTTGACCGGGGATGCCACCGCCCGCGCAAGCATGGCGTTGGTCGGCGCCTGGAGCGCGATCAGCGCGCCGGCGAGGAAGGCGCCGGCGATCGCCGCGAGGATCGCCGGGTGCATGCCCGGCTTCGCCTCAGCTCTCGAGCTGGCGGGTGAGCAGCCGGATGTCCGAGTCGAGCTCGGGATCCTGGGCGCGCAGCTTCTCGATCTGCTTCACGGCGTGGATCACCGTCGTGTGGTCGCGCCCACCGAAGCGGCGGCCGATCTCGGGCAGGCTGCGGGGGGTCAGCTGCTTCGAGAGATACATGGCGACCTGGCGTGGACGGGCGACCTCGCGGGCGCGGCGGGCCGAGGTCATCTCGGCCTTGCGGATGCGGTAATGGTCGGAGACGCGGGTCTGGATCTCGTCGATCGAGATTCGGCGCTGGTTGGCGCGCAAGGTCGAGGCGAGCACCTCGCCGACGAAATCGAGATCGATCGGCCGGTTCTGCATCATCGAATAAGCGGCGATCCGGTTCAATGCGCCTTCGAGCTCGCGAACGTTGGAGCTGATCCGCTTGGCGAGGAACATCACCACCTCTTCCGGCACCTGAACGTCCGGAAGCGCTTCGAGCTTCTTCAGGATGATGTTGAGCCGAAGCTCGAGGTCGGCCTGGTTGATGTCGGCGACGAGGCCCCACGACAGGCGCGAGAGGATGCGCGGCTCGATGCCGTCGAGATCCTG
>DASWMB010000049.1:0-8530 GCA_036399955.1 Allosphingosinicella sp.
CGGCGACCTCGAGTGGGACAGCCTGATCGTGATGGACTTCGTCGCCTCGGTCGAGGACGAGTTCGACATCCTGATCACCATGAACATGCAGGCGGAAATCGAGACCGTCGGCCAGCTCGTCGACGCCGTCGAGCGTCTTCGCAACGACGGCTGAAGGCAGCGCAGAGCATGACCGAAGCCGCCGCCACGCCGTTCGACCCCGCCGACGAAACCGCGATTCAGCCGTCCCACGGCCGCGATCTCTTTTCCAAGTTCGACGCTTTGATCGCCGAGCGCGAGGCCCTGCTCGACACCGGGGTCCGCGATCCGTTCGGGCTGGTGATGGAAAAGGTGCTTTCGCCCACCCGCGCGATCATCAACGGCAAGGAGACGATCCTCCTTGGCACCTACAATTATATGGGCATGACCTTCGATCCGGACGTGATCGACGCGGGCAAGCGCGCGCTCGACGAATATGGTGCCGGCACCACCGGCAGCCGCGTCCTCAATGGCACCTATCAGGGCCACCGCGAGGTCGAGGATGCGCTGAAGGAATTTTACGGCACCGACTACGCCATGGTCTTCTCGACCGGCTACCAGGCCAATCTGGGCCTCATGTCGACCATCGCGGGCAAGGAGGATTACATCATCCTCGACGCCGACAGCCACGCGTCCATCTATGACGGCTGCGCGCTCGGCAACGCCCAGATCGTCCGCTTCCGCCACAACAGCGTCGAGGATCTCGACCGCCGCATGCGGCGCCTGCCGCCGGAGGGCGGACGCCTGGTCGTGCTCGAAGGCGTCTATTCGATGCTCGGCGACATCGCGCCGCTGTCCGAGATGGTCGGCGTCGCCAAGAAGCACGGCGCCATGGTCGTCGTCGACGAGGCGCACGGCATGGGCTTCTTCGGCGCGCACGGCCGCGGCGTGTTCGAGGAAGCGGGCGTCGAGGACCAGGTCGATTTCGTCGTCGGCACCTTTTCCAAGTCGGTGGGGACGGTCGGCGGGTTCGTCGTCTCGAACCACCCGAAGTTCGACGTGATGCGCCTCGTCTGCCGGCCTTACGTCTTCACCGCCTCGCTGCCTCCCTCGGTGGTCGCGACGGCGGCGACCTCGATCCGCAAGCTCATGCATGCCGGCGAGAAGCGCGCCCACCTCTGGAAGAACAGCCGCCGGCTGCACCAGGGCCTGCGCCAGCTCGGTTTCGATCTCGCCACGCCCGAGGCGCAGTCGGCGATCATCGCCGTCCTCCTCCCGGACCAGGACACCACCGTCCGGATGTGGCAGGCGCTGCTCGAGCAGGGCCTCTACGTCAACATGGCCCGTCCGCCGGCGACGCCGGCCGGCATGTATCTCCTCCGCTGCTCGCTCTGCGCGGACCACACCGACGAGCAGGTCGGCCAGATCCTCGACATCTTCCAGCGCGCCGGCCAGGCCACCTCCGTCCTGGCGAGCTGATCCCCACCCTCAGTGGGTGGGAGAGCGCCGATTTTTGCGACGAGGCGATTCCCCGCAGCGCCGAACCGCGCCGAAGCGATTCTGCGAGCGTTGCCAAGGCTTTCCAACCGCCCCCGCATCCGATAGCTTCCTCCTCCTATGGCGGACGATAGGGTGGACGCCGCCGCGGTCGAGGAAGACGGCGGCTCGGCGACCTGGCAGCGGGGATGGGCGGGCGCGGGAGCGCTTTTCGCCGCCGTTCTGCTCGTCGCGCTGATCGTCATGGTCGCGCTCTCCAACCGCTCGCGCGAAGATGCGCTCGATTATGAGCGGCACACCTATGACGTGATGCTGCTCACCCGCACCGTCGATGCGACGATCGCGCGCGCCGAGGCGGCGCTCGGCCGCTTCGTGATGGACGAGGAGCGCGCGACCGGCACCGCTTACTATACCGAGTGGCGCCGCGCGGGCCGCCAGATCGACGAGCTCCAGCGCCAGGCGAGCACCGACGCCGAGCAGGCCGTGCGCGTCCGCGCGCTGAGGCGGCTCTACGAAACCCGCGGCGCCGAGCTTTCGCTCGCCGCCAACGCCGCCGGCCGCCGCACCGGCGCCGAGAGCGTCGCTTATTTCTATCAGGCCGGACAGTCGCAGACGCTGCCGGCTCTGCGCTCGCAGCTCGACCGGATCGCCGCCGCCGAGCGCTCCAACCTCCAGCAGCGCATGGCGGAAACCCGGACCTTCACGGCCCAGGCGGATCGGCTCACCGGCTGGCTGGGGTGGCTCGCAGTCATCATCGGCCTCGGAGCCGTCCTGCTCGGCCTGTTCGCGTGGCGGGCGATCACCGAGCGCGTCCTCGCGCGCCGCGAGGCGGAAAGCGAGGCGAGCAGGGCGACGCTGCTCGTCCACGCCGTCGAAGAGCGAACTCGCGAGCTCCGTGAGGCGAACGAGCGGCTTCGCGCCGAAGCGCAGGAGCGCGCCGCCGCCGAAGCCCAGCTCCGCCAGGTCCAGAAGATGGAGGCCGTGGGTCAGCTCACCGGCGGCATCGCGCACGACTTCAACAACATGCTCGCCGTCGTCGTCGGCGGCATCGATCTGGCTCGCCTGAAGCTGCGCGGGCCGCGCCGCGAGGTCGAGTTCCACCTCGACAGCGCCCTCGAAGGCGCCGACCGCGCCGCGGCGCTGACCCGCCGCCTGCTCGCATTCGCCCGCGCCGAGCCGCTGCTCCCCGAAGGCATCGCCCCCGCGCAGCTGATCGGCAACATGCTCGACCTCGTCGACCGCACGATCGGCGAGCGCATCCAGGTCCACACGCGCTTCACCGACGAGCCCTGGCATGTCTGGGCGGACGCGAACCAGCTCGAGAACGCGATCGTCAACCTCTGCGTCAACGCGCGCGACGCGATGGACGGATCGGGCGAGCTGCACATCGCGGTCGATAATGTGGCGGTCGGCGACGGCGAGGCGGGCCAGCTTCCCGGCGGCGAATATGTCCGGATCGGCGTCACCGACACCGGGTCGGGCATCTCGCCGGAGCATCTCGAACGCGTGTTCGAGCCCTTCTTCACGACGAAGCCGGTCGGCAAGGGCACCGGCCTCGGCCTCAGCCAGATCTTCGGCTTCGCCCGCCAGTCCGGCGGCGACGTCACGATCGAGTCGGAGCTCGGCCGGGGTACCACCGTCTCGATCTACCTGCCGCGTTCGCACCAGGCGGCGCTGCAGGCGGCCGACCGCAGCTACGCCGCCGGCCCGCGCATCGACGAGCCGCTCCACATGTCGAGCGAAGGCGCCGTCGTCCTGGTCGTCGAGGACGATCCTCGCGTCAGCCGGTCGACCGTCGCCGCGCTCGAGGAGCTCGGCTATGTCGCGATCGCCTGTGCCGGCGGACGCGAGGCGCTCGAGATCCTCGAGAAGAACGACACGATAGACCTCGTCATCACCGACGTGATGATGCCGGAGATGACCGGGCCCGAGCTGATCCGCGAGATGGCGCGGCTCTATCCCCATATCGGCGTGCTGTTCGTCACCGGCTATGTCGGCGAAGCGGGCGACGCGGAGGATCTCCTGGGCTACGACATCCTGAGGAAGCCCTTCACCGTCGCCGCGCTGGCCAATGCGGCCGCCGGCGCGCTCGGCCACAGGGTGAGCGGGGGGATCAGCGGATCGCGCCCCGCTTCAGAAGCCGCGGCAGCAGAGTGACGGCGGCGAGCAGCGGCCAGCGCCGCTGCCAGGGCCTCACCTCGATCGGCACGCCCGAATGGCGGCTGATCTTCCAGGCGAGATAATCGACGCCGCCGGCGAAGGTGAGGCTCGCTTTGGCGAGCCTCAATACGGTGAGCGCCTTGCCCTTCCGCTGCCGCGCGCGCCAGGACCCGCGCGCCGGCGCCACGTCCGGCCGCTCCGCCAGCACCGCCTCGCCGACGGCGCGATAGCGGCCCGGATCCGAATCGACGATCGAGGTCGCCCGCGAGGTCCGCTCCGCGCGGATTTCGGCACCATAGGTGAGGCGGAACCCCTCCCGGAACACCGCCAGCGCATCCTGTCTCTGCTCCGGCGGCAGCACTGGCCGGGTCAGCGCGAACAAAGTCGGCGCCGCTTGCGCGACGGCGTCGGTCGCCCGGTCCCGCGCCGCCGCGTCGGCCGCCCAGACGATCCGCGCCGGCTGGGCGAAGCGCGCCCAGACCGAGACGCTGCGCGCCTCGACCGAGCATTCCCGCGCGAAGTCCGCTTCGCTCAGCACCGCATATTTGGCGCTGAGCCCGCGATGAGCGAAGGGAAAGACGTTGGGCGGGATCAGCCGGTTCGCGCTCGCCAGCCACCGCTTCGGGTAAGCGGAGCGGTAGTCGGAGACGATCAGGTAGAAATCGAGCATCAGCCCCTCGAGCTGCCGCTCCCTCAGGCACGATCCGTAGAACAGCACCGCCCGCGCCGCCGCGCCATGCCGCGCCGCCACCGCCGCAGCCATCTCCGACACGCGAGGGTCGACCGGCTCGGCCAGCTCGGCCGCCACGAGGCTGCGAAGGTCGGTCTGCGCGTTCACGTCTTTCATCCTCCCCGCCGCCTTCGGCGACCGGGAGGACGAAGGTCAAGCTTCGGCAGGGCGCGCCGCGCCGTAGCGGAGCAGGAACAGGCCGACCAGGGCGGCCCAGGCCACCTCCATCGCGTAGATCGTGAAGGCGCCGGTCACGTTCATCCTGAGCGCTCCGCTCGCGAGCAGCGCCGTCGAGACGATGCCGACGAGGATGCCCGCCGCGCCGAGCAGCCGCGCCGGCGTCCGCCGATCGCTAAGCAGGTCCACCGACCAGAGGACGAAGGCGGCGCCGGTGCCGGAGACTCCGATCGCGTCGAGCGCCTGGTTCGTCTCCCACGTGAGGGCCAGCAAGTCCGCGCTCACCGCCCCCTGCCCTCGCATCACGAGCGCCGGAACGATCAGCCCGTTCACCGTCGCGGCGCCGAGATTGGCGAACACCGCGAACGCGTAGGCGACGAGGCCGGCGAGCACCGCCGGGCGGCCGAGGCCGCGCCGGCGCGCGAAGTGGACGAAGCCGAACATCATCGCCGCGAGCAGGACGAGCATGAGGCTGTGGACGGTCACCGCCGCCCCCGCCTGGTCGAGCCGCGTCGGATGGTGCGCCATCGCGAACACGATCCCCGCCGCAGATGCCACCAGCGCCCCGCCGGCCGCCTTGTCTCCCTCTCCCACGCGCTCCTCCCTCTGGACTTCGCCTCGTTCGGGCGCGAAGCTGGCGCGGCCGGCGGCGCTGCGGAAGCGGGAAACGGGCGGCGGCGGACGGGAGCGGCGAATTGTCCGGAAACGTGAAGCTCGACCGGCGCGTGGACCGCACCCGAGGCGCGCTGATCGGCGCCTTCAACCGTCTCTTCCTCGCCCGGCGGCGCGGCCCCGTGAAGGTGGCCGAGATCGTTGCCGAAGCCGAGGTCGGCCGCTCGACTTTCTACGAGCATTATCGCGGCGCCGACGACATCTTCCTGGAAGCGCTGAAGGGCCCCTTCGCGGGGCTCGCCGATGCCGCCTCGGGAGCGGGCGATGCCGCCGCGATCGAGCCGCTGCTCGCGCATTTCTGGGACAACCGCCAGCGCAGGCGCGAGGCGCTCACCGGCGCCCTCGGCGAACGGGTCGTCCGGCTACTCGGCGATGGTTGAGGAGCGGCTTTGCGACGCCCCGCGCACGCTCGCCGCGCGGACCCTCGCCGAGGCCGCGCTGGCGCCGCTGCGGCTCTGGCTCGCCGGTGAAGCTCCCGCCGCGCCGGTGCAGCTCGCCGCCGCCATCTGCCGCGCCGGGATCGGCCTGCGCGCGGCGCTCGCCGCCGATCAGGTGCAGAGCGCGAGGTAGGCGATTTCCATCACGGTGCCGCCGGCGATCGGCGCCGCGCCTTCGCCGTCGGGGCGGAAGTCCCGCTCCTCGGCCACCTGCCCGTCCGCCCCGAGACGGCGAAAGGCGAGCGAGTTGAGCGAGCGCTCCGCGCAGTCGATGCGGAGCAGGTAGCTGTTGAGGCTCGGCCCGGTGGCGCCGGGATCGGTGAGGCGGAACCAGGCTTCGCGCCGCCCGGCATCCTCGACGATGCTGGAGGCATTGACCGCGATCGACTGGCCCGAAGGGGCGGCACCGAGGTTCAGCCACAGCGGCGAGGTCGGCCGGCCGGCCGGCTCCGGCGCAGGCGCGGCGGCCTGCGAGACGGGCGCCGGCGGCGGCGGGGCGCAGGCCTCTACGGTCGCGGCGACCTCCGGCCGCACCCTCTGGTCGTCGACATGGCCGGCGATCGCCACGAGATCGGACGGCTCGAGCGTCGCCCGGCCGAAATGGCCCGCCGGCACGAGCTTGGCGATCCGCTCGAGCTGGCGGAGCTGCCAGACGCTGAGGCTGCCGGTGAGACGCCGCCCGGCGCACTGCGCCTGCGCCTGGTCGAAGCCGTAGCGGGCGAGCTGCGGCGAGATGATGCTGCTCTCGGGCCGCCAGTAATCGGCGGCATAGCCGGCGCAGCCGCCGAGCGCGAGCAGGGGAAGAAGGGACAGAAAGACAGGGCGCATGCAAAAACTCCGGGTTCTTCTCTAGCCGCGCCCGCGGCCCGGCGCGAGAGGGACGTGGCGCATCGGGCGCCGCAAAGCGCGAGGTTGACGCCGCGCCGCGATCCGTCACTGTGGCCGCTCACCTCCGGAGACCGACATGCCCGCCCGCAAGATTCTCGCCGCCCTCGCCGCCGCTTCGCTCGCCGCCGCGCCCGCCGCCGCCCAGCCCGCACCGCAACCGGCAACGGAGAGGGTCGAAGGCAGCGAGCTGCGCGGCGAGAATAGGGCCTATTACATCCTGCCGGTGCTGGTCCTGATTGCGCTGCTGGTCGCCGTCCTCAAGGGCGAGGAAGGTCCGTCCAGCCCCTGAGGCGGCGCTCCGCCGGAAGCTTCAGGCCGGAAGCTTGAGGAATGGCACCGGCGCCGTCGGTCGCAGCACGATCGGGCAGCCGCGGTCGGCCTGGAACAGCTCGCCGTCGAGGATGACGCTGGAGCGATCGCCCTCGATGCGGATCTCGTCGCCGCGCTCGAGGTGCACGCCGCGCACGGCGTAGCGGCCGAGGCGGCCGCGGATCGCGGCGACGAGCGCGCGGATGAGCGCCCACGGCCGCCGTTCGATGACGATGAGCTGCATCGCGCCGGCGCCGCCCGCCTCCGGCCCGCGGGGAACGTTGGTCTCGAGCAGCAGCCGCTTCAGCGTCGTGACGAGGAGGAGCGCGAAGCGCCCCTGCAGCTCGCCTCGCCTCAGCACCGAGATCTTCACCGGGCTCGGCCGCGGCGGCAGGAACCGCGCGGTGACGCCGATCAGCATCGAAAGCAGCGTCGCGAACAAGGTCAGCCCATGCGCCAGCCAGTTGGGGATGCCGAGCGGATAGAGCTTGTGGCGGCAGAAGAGGATCGAGTCGGCCAGCCCCGCACCGCCGAGGAACATGCCGAGCACCGGCCGCCCGTCCGGCGTCGCGCCGGAGAGCTGGATGAGCTCGCGGCCGACGATGTGCTCGGCCATTTCGGAGCGGGCGATCTCCAGCACCCGCTCGAGCGCGTCGATGGGGTCGCCGTCGGCGCCGAGATCGTGCGCGATGAGGTTGGTCTTGCCGTTGGCGAGCACCGCGACCGGCGGCGGCGACGGCCCGAAATGCGCGCCGTGGTAGAGCTCGGTCAGCGTCGCCTGGACAGTGCCGTCGCCGCCGTTGATGACCAGCACCTTCGGGTTCACCCGCGCAATCGTCTTCAGCGCCTGGCCGATCTGGTCGACATGCTCCACCTCGTAGTGGAAGATGTCCTGGTGCTGCGCGCAGAAGGAGCGGATGCGCGGCAGCAGCGAGCGGTTGCCCGTCGATCGGGGATTGGAGAGGAGGGCGACGCGGGCCATGGCTCAGCGCCCGCCGCCGACAGGAGCGATGGTGAAGCCCGTCCGGTAGCTCAAGGTGACGTGGACCGGCTGGACGCCGCGGCGGACGTCGATCGCGACGGCGTCGAAGTCCGGACGCGGACGTGCGATCGAGACGACCGGATTGCGCGAAAAGCCGCCGCCGTCGTCCCAGTCCGTCTCACCGTTGCCGTTCTCGTCGTGGCGGACGGCGACGGCGTAGCGCCCCGCCTGCGGAACGGCGATGCAGATCTGCATGGTGCCGGAGCGGGAGACCGGGACATCGACGCGGTGGACGGCGCCGCCGCGGGCGAGGAAGCGGGCCGGATCCGATCCGTAGAGTACGATCCGGACGGTGCCGCTACGCTCCCGGAAGCCGCCGACGTGGACGAGGAGGGCCGTGCGCCCCGAGCGCGACGAGCAGGCGGCGGCGTCGGGGCCGGCCGGTGCGGCCAGTGCCGCGGCGGGCTGCAGCGCGAGCATCGCCGCCGCTCCCGCTGCCGTCAGTCTCGCCTTCGCCACGCACCGCACTCCAGAGAGCCCCGGCCGCCGCAGACGCGCGCCGGCCGGCCGATCGGACCCCCGTCCCCAAAGGATATGGAATATCCTTGCGGCGAAAATGTGGTGACTGCGCAGCCGAATGTGGAGAGGCGAAGCGCGGCTCGTCCGATCAGTCCTCGATCGGCCGCTTGTAGGTCTCCGGCAGGAAGAAGAGGCCGAGCA
>DASWMB010000050.1:0-7802 GCA_036399955.1 Allosphingosinicella sp.
TGCCGGGCCGGCGCCGATCGCCGAATGGAACAATCGCGGCTTCGACCGGGGCGATCCCCTGCTCTACATCGAGTCGATCCCCTATTGGGAAACGCGCGGCTACCTGCCAATCGTGTTCCGCAACTACTGGGTGTACGAGCAGCGCATCGGCCGCGCCGGCGCCAGCCGCGCCGCGCTCGTCCAGGGGCTGTGGCCGCGCTTCCCCGGCCTCCCCGGCCCCAACGCGGTGCGGCTGGAGCGGCCCAACCGCCAGAATGCGATGGGATCGCGCTAAGAGTTCTTGATCTGTTCCGGCAGAGCGCCTACCGCAAGCGGCGTGAGTCGACCCGATGCCCGCCACGGCCGCGGCGCCCCCGAGAACCGGACGCCCACCCGCTTCGGCCTCGCCATTCGCGAGGCGGACGGCGACTGGCTCGACGCGCGCGAGGCGGTCGACGACGGGCCGCCGCCGCTCCGCACCACCGTCACCATCGAGAAGCCGAAGACGATCATCGCGAAGAACACGTCGCCCGACGTGAGCTTCGACCGCTCGATCAACCCGTACCGCGGCTGCGAGCATGGCTGCATCTACTGCTTCGCGCGGCCGACGCACGCCTTCCACGATTTGTCGCCGGGGCTGGACTTCGAATCGAAGCTGTTCGCCAAGCCGAACGCCGCGCAACTGCTCCGGATCGAGCTCGGCAGGCCGGGCTATCGCTGCGCAGCGATCGCGATGGGGACCAACACCGATCCCTATCAGCCGATCGAGGGCAAGTACCGGATCATGCGCGAGATCCTCGAGGTGCTGGCCGAGACGCGGCATCCGGTGATGATCACCACCAAGTCCGACCGCATCCTGCGCGACCTCGACATTCTCGCGCCGATGGGCGCGCAGCGGCTGGTCGGCGTCGCGTTATCCGTGACGTCGCTCGACCCGAACGTCTCCCGCACCCTCGAGCCGCGCGCGCCCTCGGCGAAGAAGCGGCTGGCCGCGGTGAAGGCGCTTGCCGAGGCCGGCGTGCCCACGTCCGTGGCGATCGCCCCAGTGGTGCCGCAGGTGACGGACCATGAGCTGGAGGCGATCGTCGAGGCGGCGGCGGAGGCGGGCGCGCGGGGCGTGTTCTACATCCCGGTGCGCCTGCCGCACGAAGTGGCGCCGCTGTTCCGTGCCTGGCTCGACGAGCATCATGCCGACCGCGCCTCCAAAGTCATGAACACCATCCGCTCGATCCGCGGGGGCAAGGACAACGACCCGAAATGGTTCACGAGGATGCGCGGCCAAGGGCCGTGGGCGGAGCTCTTGAAGACGCGCTTCGACATCGCCGTGAGAAAGCACGGCCTCAACACCGACAAGCGCCCGCTGCGCACGGACCTGTTCGTGCCGCCCGCAGGTCCGCAGCTTCGGCTCTTCTGATCCCCCTCCCGCTTGCGGGAGGGGTTAGGGGAGGGCCTGTTCCGGCCCCTCTGCCCACTCGAACAGCCCCTCCCCCAGCCCCTCCCGCAAGCGGGAGGGGAGGTCACGCCGTCGGCAGCCGGTGGCCCTTGTACTGCTCTCGGAGCGCCGTCTTGAGGAGCTTGCCCGTCGCCGTGTGGGGCAGGCTCTCGACGAACAGGATCTCGTCGGGAAGCCACCAGCGGGCGACGTGGCGGGTGAGGTGCTCCTGGATCGCGTCGGCGCCGACCTCGGCGCCCGCCTTCGGCACCACCAGAAGCAGCGGCCGCTCGTCCCATTTCGGGTGCCTGACGCCCACGGCGGCCGCCTCCGCCACACCGGGGCAGCCCATCGCCGCATTCTCGAGCTCTATCGAGCTGATCCATTCGCCGCCCGACTTGATCACGTCCTTGGAGCGGTCGGTGATCTGCATCGTGCCGTCGGGGTGGATGACGGCGACGTCGCCGGTGTCGAACCAGCCTTCGGCGTCCACGGCCTTGTCGGGCTCCTTGAAATATTGCTCGATGACCCACGGTCCGCGGACCATCAGCCGGCCCGAGCTCTCGCCGTCGCGCGGCTGATCGCGGCCCTCGTCGTCGACGATCTTCATCTCGACGCCGAACGGCACCCGCCCCTGCTTGGCGATGAGGTCGATCTGCTCCTCGAAGCTCAGGCTGTCGAAATAATGCGGCCGGCCTCCCGTCGTGCCGATCGGCGACATCTCCGTCATCCCCCAGGCGTGGCCGACCTGGATGCCGCGCCTCTGGAAGAACTCGATCATCGCCCGGGGCGCCGCCGAGCCGCCGATGGTGACGAGGCGCAGGTCGCCGAAGTCGCGGCCGCTGGTCTCCGAATATTGCATCATCGCCAGCCAGACCGTCGGCACCGCCGCGGTGTGAGTCACGCCCTCGTCGTGGAGCAGGTCGCAGATGACGTGCGGCGTATAATCGGCGGTGAAGACGATCTTGCAGCCGGAGATCGGCGCCGCGAAGGGCAGGCCCCAGGATGCAGCGTGGAACATCGGCACGATCGGCAGCACCACGGCGCGGCGCGACAGATCGAACACGTCCGGCTGCACCTCCGCCATGGCGTGGATGACGGTCGAGCGGTGCTCGTAGAGCACGCCCTTGGGATTGCCCGTCGTCCCCGAGGTATAGCAGAGCATCGCCGGCTCTCGCTCGTCGCCTTCGACCCAGCGATAGTCGCCGCTCTCGCCGGCGATCAGCGTTTCGAAGCCTTCTTCGCCGGGCGCGGGGTCGAAGCAGATGAAATGCTCGACCGTTTCGAGCTGCGGCTTCAGCTTCTCGACCAGCGGCCCGAACAGGCGATCGTAGAAGAGGACGCGGTCCTCGGCATGATTCATGATGTAGACGAGCTGCTCCTCGAACAGCCTCGGGTTCACCGTATGGATGATCCCGCCCATGCCGATCGTGCCGTACCAGGCGACGAGGTGGCGGCTGTGGTTCATGGCCAGCGTGGCGACGCGGTCGCCGCGGCGGATGCCGAGGCGCTCCAGCGCCTGCGCCAGCTTGCGGGCATCGCGCGCGACGCCGGCATAATCGGTGCGCGTCTCGCTGCCGTCGGCCCAGCGCGAGACGATCTCGCGCGGCCCATGCTCGCGCTCGGCATGATCGAGCAGCCGCATGATCCGGAGCGGCCAGTCCTGCATTCCACCCAGCATAAACCCTCCCGATGCCGCGCGGCACCTTAAGGGCGGCTAGGAGGCGAGGGCAAGACGCGCGCGCTCGGCCGTCGAGAGGTGCACCCTGGTGACGCCCTCCACCCGCTCGATCCGCGCGGCGAGCTCCGCGTCGAGCGTGAAGTCGCGGCCGAGGACGAGATCCGCCTCACCGCCGCCGATCGACGCCTTGAGCTTCAGGACGCCGTTGCCGCCCCGGGCATCGGCGACAGCCTCGCCGAGCCGGCGGACCGCCTCGGCCGAATCGACCTCGACCTCGAGCTGAAGCCGGGTGCGCAGCGACAGCCCTTCGAACGACTGGATCGACTTCACCGTCACCCGCGGCGCGTCCTCGCCGGGCCGGCGGTCGAGCTCGACGCTGAGGAGCCCGCAGGCGCCTTCCTTCGCCGCCGCCTCGATCTGCGCGGCGAGGCCGTCGTCAAAGACGGTGGCGACGAACTGGCCGGATGGATCGGACATCGTCGCCATCATGTAGCGGCGGCCCTTCGCCGAGGTTCTCCAGCGTGCTTCCTCGACCAGCGCCGCCATCGCCGCGCCGGTGCGGCCGCCGTCCGCCGGCACCGACATCGTCGCGAGGTCGGCGAAGCTCTTGGCGCCGTGGGCGATGACGAGGTGGCGGTAGCGGTCGACCGGATGGGCGGAGAAATAGAAGCCGAAGCTTTCCTTCTCCTGGGTCATGCGCTCGGCCAGCGACCAGGCCTTAACCGTAGGCATCCGGATCGGCGCCACGTCGGCCGAGCCTTCGCCGAACAGGCCGCCCTGCCCGCTCGTCCGCGCCTCCGCAGCGCTGGCGGCGACGGCGAGGATCGTCTCGGCGGCGGCGAACACCGTCGCCCGGTCGGCCGCGATTCCGTCGAAGGCGCCGCCCGCGGCGAGGCTCTCCAGCTGGCGCCGGTTGAGCAGCCGCGGATCGACGCGGGCGGCGAAATCGTCGAGGTCGCGGAAGCGGCCCTTCGTCCGCCGCTCCTCGACGAGCTGCTCCATCGCCTTCTCGCCGACGCCCTTGAGCGCGCCGAGGGCGTAGCGGACGGCGAAGTCCTCCCCTGCCGGCTCGACCGCGAACTCCGCCTCGGACGCGTTGATCGACGGCGGCAGGCAGGCGACGCCGAGGCGGCGCATGTCGTCGACGAAGATGGCGAGCTTGTCGGTCTGGTGGATGTCGAAGCACATCGACGCGGCGTAGAATTCGACGGGGTGATGCGCCTTCAGCCACGCCGTCTGGTAGGCGACGAGCGCATAGGCCGCGGCATGGCTCTTGTTGAACCCGTAGCCCGCGAACTTGTCGATCAAGTCGAACAGCTCGTTCGCCTTGGGCCGCTCGATCCCCTTGTCGCTGCAGCCGGTGACGAAGCGCTCGCGCTGCGCGTCCATCTCGGACTTGATCTTCTTGCCCATCGCGCGGCGCAGGAGATCGGCCTCGCCCAGGCTGTAGCCGGCGAGCACCCGCGCCGCCTCCATCACCTGCTCCTGGTAGACGAAGATGCCGTAGGTCTCGCGAAGCACGTTCTCGAGCAGCGGATGCGGATACTCGATCGGCTCGCGGCCGTTCTTGCGCGCGCCGAAGCTCGGGATATTGTCCATCGGCCCGGGGCGGTAGAGCGAGACCAGCGCGATGATGTCTTCGAACGAGGTCGGCTTCACCGCCGAGAGGGTACGCCTCATGCCCTCCGATTCGAGCTGGAACACGCCGACGGTCTCGCCGCGCTTCAGCAGCTCGTAGACCAGAGGGTCGTCCCAGGAGAGCCGGTCGAGATCCACCTCGATCGCACGCCGCTGCAGCATCTCGACCGCCTTGCGCAGGACCGAGAGGGTCTTGAGGCCGAGGAAGTCGAACTTCACCAGCCCCGCCGCCTCGACATATTTCATGTCGAACTGGGTGACCGGCATGTCCGAGCGCGGGTCCCGGTAGAGCGGGACGAGCTGGTCGAGCGGACGGTCGCCGATGACGACGCCGGCGGCGTGGGTCGAGGCGTGGCGCGGGAAGCCCTCGAGCTTCATCGCGAGGTCGAACAGGCGGCGGACCTGCGCGTCGCTCCTGTACTCCGCCTCGAGCTCCGGCACCCCCGACTGCGGGATGCCGTCCTTGTCCCTGGCGCGGCCGAGCGCCCGCTCCAGCGTCCAGGGCTCGGTCGGATGGTTGGGGATGAGCTTGGCGAGCCGGTCGACCTGTCCGTAGGGCATCTGCAGCACCCGTCCGGTGTCCTTGAGGACCGCGCGGGCCTTCAGCTTTCCGAAGGTGATGATCTGGGCGACGCGGTCGTCGCCATAGCGGCTCTGGACGTAGCGTATGACCTCCCCGCGCCGCGTCTCGCAGAAATCGATGTCGAAGTCGGGCATCGACACGCGCTCGGGGTTGAGGAAGCGCTCGAACAGCAGACCCAGTCGGATCGGGTCGAGATCGGTGATGGTGAGCGACCAGGCGACGACCGAGCCGGCGCCTGAGCCGCGCCCTGGGCCGACCGGGATGCCGTTCTCCTTGGCCCATTTGATGAAGTCGGCGACGATCAGGAAATAGCCGGGAAAGCCCATCCCCACGATGACGTCGACCTCGAACTCGAGCCGGTCGAAGTAGCGCTTGCGCTCCTCCTCGCCGAGGCCGTCATATTCGGCGAGCCGCGCCTCCAGCCCGAAGCGGGCGTCGCGGCGGAGCTGTTCCGCCTCGGCCTCCTTGTCACCCGCGATCGAGGGAAGGATCGGCTTCCTCTTCGGCGCGCCGAAGGCGCATCGGCGGGCGATGATCGCGGTGTTGTCGATCGCCTCGGGAAGATCGGCGAACAGCCGGCGCATCTCGGCGGGCGGCTTGATCCAGGCTTCGGGCGAGGAACGGATGCGGTCGTCGCGGTCGATCTGGCTCGACTGGGCGATGCACAGCATGGCGTCGTGCGCCGCGTGGAAGTTGGCGTCCGCGAAGCGCGCCGGGTTGGTCGCGACCAGCGGCAGGTCGCGCTCATAGGCAAGCTCGATCAGGCCCTGCTCCGCCGCTTCCTCGACCGGATCGCCGCGCCGGCTGAGCTCGATGTAGAGGCGCCCGGGGAACAGCGCCTCGAGCCTTGCGACCAGGTCCCGCGCCGCCGGCTCCTGCCCCTCGGCGATCAGCCGCGCCAGCGCTCCCTCGCCGCCCGCACTGAGCGCGATCAGGCCGCCGGTGCGCCCCTCCAGCCCTTCGAGAAGGACATGCGCCTCCTCCTCGACCGGGCGGCCGAGATGCGCCGCCGAGACGAGGGCGCAGAGATTGTCGTAGCCCTTGTCGTCCTGCGCGTAGAGCGCCAGCCAGTCGAGCAGCGGCGCCTTGCCGGAGGGCGTTCCAGGTCGCGCGACCGCCAGCATGGCGCCGACGATCGGCTGGACGCCTTCGGCCATGCAGGCGTCGGTGAACGCCATCGCCGCATAGAGGCCGTTGCGATCGGTGAGCGCCGCCGCCGGAAAGTCGTTCTTCTTCGCGGCCTTGGCGATCGCCTTCGGCTCGATCGCGCCTTCCAGCATCGTGTAGCAGGAGAAGATGCGCAGAGGGACGTAAGGCGCGGCCATGCCCCGCTTTATGGCCACCGCCCTCGGTTGAGGAAAGAGCCGCGCGCCCTTTTCTCCACAGCTTTCGGACCTTTACTCCCCGGAGGCGATGCGCCTGATCTCCTGGATGCGGGCGTCGTAGATCGACATCACGCAATCCTCGCTTCCACAGCGCTCGCGCCTCGAGAGGAAGGCGTCGCGGCTGCGCCTCAGATGGGCGCGCGTGCCGACGTCGGCATTCGCCATCGCGGAATAATAAAGCGCCGCCATCTGCCGGTCGCGGCCGGCCAGCGCGCCGCTGCCGCACACCATCCGCTCGCTCCGGCTGCGCGCGTAATTGCAGTTGAAGCTCGGGCTGGCGGCGGTCCGCGCCCGCTGCGGCGCCGGCTCCGCCTTCGGCTGGGCCTTGGCGGCGGGCTCACGTTCGGGTGCCGGCATCCCTCGTGCCGCGGGCGGCGCTTCGGCCGTTTGCACGGGCGCCGGCGCCGGTGCGGTCGGCGCCGCCGGCGGCGGCACGGCCTGGGGCGCCGGCTGCCCCTGCTGCGGCGCCTGCGCCATCCGGGGCACGAATCCGCCGGCGGTGGCGAGCCGGTAGACGATCGGCTCGGCCCCTTCCATGTGATAGACGAGGCCGCTGCCGTCGGCTGCCGCCTGCGCCGCATATTCGATGTCCGCGGTGAGCCGCCGCTGCCCGTCGAACGCGTTCTCGACGCCCGGAGGCAGCTCGAGGATGAAGCGGCCGCGGCAGACAGTGACGTTGAGATCCTCGTCGCGCGAGGTCGGCACCGGATCCTCCATCCGAACGACCGACGCGGCGGAGAGCGCGTCGAGCTCGCGCGGGTCCTGGTTCCTGATCCGCGCCGCCTCGTCGAAGGCGAGTTCCTTCAGCCGGTCGTACGTGGCGGTCGACGAGCAGGCGCGGCGGATCCGCTGGTTGCGCTCGGCGCGCTGCTCCGCCTCGCTCTTCGCCCCCGGCGCCTCCTTCTTGTTCATCCAGTCGCACCCGGCCGCGCCGAGGCAGAGAAAGGCGGTGAGCGCCGAAAGAAGGAGGTGGGAACGCGAAGCTGACATGACTGAACTGACCCCGAATGATTGCGCACCGAGCCAACGCACGAGGCACGGCAAGGCTCAATCGGCGATCGGCTGCCCCGCCCGCCCCGTCCCGCCCCACCAGGAAAAGAAGAG
>DASWMB010000051.1:0-13310 GCA_036399955.1 Allosphingosinicella sp.
GAGCCGCCGACGCAGCGGCGATCCACTACCGGATGCTCAATGCGAGCAAAGGCGCCGCCGTCCGCGGCCCGCGGGTGCAGGCGGACCGAAAGCGGTTCAAGGCCGCGGTTCAGGAGATGGTGGCGGCTCAGGCCGGACTGACCGTCGTCGAGGCGGAGGCCGAGGCCCTGGTCATCGACGGCCGCCGCGTTGCCGGCGTCGATGCGGGCGGGCGGAGGCTGATCGGCAAGGCGGTGGTACTGGCCACGGGGACCTTTCTCGGGGGGCGGCTTCATTTCGGAATGACGAGCTGCGCCGGCGGACGCGTGGGCGAACGCGCTGCGACGAAGATGGCGGACCAGCTGCGCGCGCTCGGCCTGCCGCTCGCCCGGCTCAAGACCGGGACGCCGCCCCGCCTCGATGGGCGCACGATCGACTGGGCGTCGCTCGAGCGGCAGGACTCGGACCCCGGCGGCTGGACGATGTCGCCGATGACCGGCGGGCGCGTTGCTCCTCAGCTCTTCTGCGCGATCACCCGCACGAACGCGCGGACGCACCAGATCATCCGAGCCTCGCTGCATCGCTCGCCGCTCTTCGCAGGCGAGATCAGCGGCGTAGGGCCGCGTTACTGCCCGTCGATTGAGGACAAGGTCCACCGCTTCGGCGACCGCGACGGGCACCAGGTCTTCCTGGAGCCGGAGGGGCTGGACGATCCGACGGTCTACCCGAACGGGATCTCGACCTCGCTCCCCGCGGACGTGCAGCTCGAGATGGTGCGCACGATGGCCGGGCTGGAGCGGGTCGAGATCGTCCAGCCGGGTTATGCGGTCGAGTACGACCACGTCGATCCGCGGATCCTCGACGCGACGCTTGGGGTCCGCGATGTCGAGGGCCTCTACCTGGCGGGGCAGATCAACGGCACGACCGGGTACGAGGAAGCGGCAGCGCAAGGTCTCGTTGCGGGCCTTAACGCCGCTGCGTGGGCGGCCGGGCGCCGGCCGGTGATCCTCGATCGCTCCGAGAGCTATATCGGCGTCATGATCGACGATCTGGTGCTGCAGGGGGTTACCGAGCCCTATCGCATGCTCACTGCGCGGGCGGAATATCGCCTGCGCCTGCGTGCGGACAATGCCGAGGTGCGCCTGACGCCGCTCGCCATCGCGATCGGCTGCGCCAGCCGGGAACGGCGGCAGCACTTCGCGGCCAGTCAGGCGGAGCGTGCGCGAGTCGCGGCATTGCTCGGAGCACGGCGATCCGGACGGGAGTTGCAGGACTACGGGGTGGCGGTGCGCGACGATGGGGTGACGAGGCCGTTGTCCGAGTGGCTGCGCTTTCCCGAGCTGGATGCCGACGGCTGCCGTCGCATCGTTCCGGAGCTCCGCAACTGCTGCGACACCCTTGTCGAGGAGGCCGTGCAGGACCACCGCTATGCTCCCTACGTCGCGCGCCAGCGCAGCGAGGTGCAACGGCTTCGCTCCGACGAGGCAGTGAGGATACCCCCTGAGTTGGATTATGACGGGATCGCGGGCCTCTCGAATGAAATGGTCGAACGGCTGTCCGCGGCGCGGCCCGCGACGCTCGGTGCGGCCTCGCGCATCCGCGGCGTGACGCCGGCGGCCCTCACGGCGATCCTCGTCCATGCCCGCCGCAAGGCTGCTTAATGGACGAAGCGGCATCCCGATTGTGGGCGGAGCGCGAATTCGATGTTCCACGTGAAACAATGGCTCGTCTGGACATCTTCGCTGCGCTTCTTCGCGACGAGAATGAGCGCCAGAACCTCGTATCGCGCGGTAGCCTCCATCAGCTCTGGCTTCGTCACATCGCCGACTCTGCGCAACTGCTGAGGTGGGCGCCTTCGCCTGACGCTTCCTGGGTCGATCTCGGCAGCGGCGCCGGCTTCCCCGGCCTCGTCGTCGCGGCGCTGCACGGCGGCCCCGTCGCGCTGGTCGAGGAGCGTAAGCTCCGCGTCGATTTCCTGCGGCGCGCGGCAGCTGTGCTCGGTGCCGAGGGGACGGAGGTGATCGCAAGCAAGGTCGAGCGGCTGGATCGGCGCCCGTTCGACGTGATCAGCGCCCGCGCCTTTGCGCCGCTCGGCCGCACTTTCGAGCTCGGCGCCCGCTTTTCCACACTTAAAACGCGCTGGATCCTCCCCAAGGGCCGGAATGCGCGTTCCGAACTGGAAGCGGTGGAATCTTCGTGGCAGGGTAGCTTCCGCATCGAGCCGAGCCTTACCGATCCCGATGCCGGGATCATCGTGGCCGAAGGCATCAAGAGGAAGCGCGCGTGATCCGGATCGCAGTCGCCAATCAGAAAGGCGGGGTCGGCAAGACGACGACGGCGATCAACGTCGCCACCGCGCTCGCCGCCACCGGCTGGAAGGTGCTGCTGATAGACCTTGACCCGCAGGGCAATGCCTCGACCGGCCTCGGCGTGCCGCTCGCCCAGCGCGACCGCTCAAGCTACGAGCTGCTGACAGGCCAGTGCCGGCTCGACGAGGCGGTGGTGGCGACGCGGGTGCCGCGGCTCGACCTCATTCCGGCCACGGTGGACCTCTCCGGGGCCGAGATCGAGCTCATCGACTTCGACCGCAGGACCCACCTCCTCGACGATGCGCTGAACGCCGTCCCGCCGGGCCGGTGGGACATCTGCATGATCGACTGTCCGCCTTCGCTCGGCCTGCTCACCGTCAACGCCCTGGTCGGGGCGCGGCAGATCCTCGTGCCGCTGCAGACGGAATTCTTCGCGCTCGAGGGCCTCAGCCAGCTCCTCCAGACGATCGAGCGGGTGCGGGCGCGGTTCAACCAGGGGCTGTCGATCCTCGGCGTCGCGCTCACCATGTTCGACAGGCGGAACCGCTTGTCGACGCAGGTCTCCGACGATGTCCGGGCGTGCCTCGGCAAGGTCGTGTTCGACACGGTGATCCCGCGCAACGTGCGCCTTTCCGAGGCGCCCAGCCACGGCATACCGGCGCTGATCTACGACCATCGCTGCCCCGGCTCCGAGGCTTACATGGCGCTCGCGCGCGAGCTGATCGGGCGCCTGCCGGCGCGCGCCGAGGCGGCATGAGCGACGAGACGCCCGCCCGCCGCCGCCCGTCCGGCCTCGGCCGCGGCCTCTCCTCCCTGCTTGGCGAGGTCTCCCACGAGGCGCCGGTCGACGCCGCCAGCGGCGGCCCGCAACGCGGCGGCATCCAGATGATCGGCGTCGCGAGCATCGAGCCGAATCTCGCCCAGCCGCGCCGCGTCTTCGACGAGGAAGCGCTGGCGGAGCTCGCCGAATCGATCCGCGCCCGGGGCGTCATCCAGCCGATCGTCGTGAGGCCGCACCAGGGCCGCTTCCAGATCGTCGCCGGCGAACGGCGCTGGCGCGCCGCGCAGAAGGCGCGGCTCCACGAGATCCCGGCCATCGTCCGCGAATTCGACGATGCCGAGACGCTCGAAGTCGCACTGATCGAGAACATCCAACGCCGCGACCTCAATGCGATCGAGGAGGCCCAGGGCTACAAGCGGCTGGTCGCGGATTATGGGCACACCCAGGAAGAGCTCGGCCGGCTCGTCCACAAATCCCGAAGCCACGTCGCTAACCTGTTGAGATTGCTCGATCTTCCGCCGGCCGTCCAAGACCTCGTCGGGGAGGGCCGGCTGAGCATGGGCCATGCCCGGGCGCTGATCGGTGCCGACGATCCGGCGGCGTTCGCCGAGGAGGTGGTGAAGCGCGGCCTCTCCGTGCGCGAGACGGAGAAGCTGGTCCGCGGTGGCAAGCCGCGCCAGCTCCGGCTCGGGCCGATGGAGTACAAGAGCGCCGATGCCGACCTTGCCGCGCTCGAGCGGCAGCTCGGCGACATCGTCGGCCTCAAGGTCACGATAAAGCATGCACCCGGCGGGGGCACGGTGACGCTCGCTTATTCGTCGCTCGACCAGCTCGACATGATCTGCCAGCGGCTCAGCGGCGAGAAAATCTAGCGAATACATCCGCCCGCGCAGAGCGGCGGCTCGCACTCACCTAAGCCTCGCCGCCTGGCGGCAGATGGCGAAGAGCTCCTCGTCGACGGCGAGCGGCCCTAGCCCGCCCGGCGCCTTGACCTGGCGTTCGGCTTCCAGAAGGCGGGAGACGCTCTTGGCGAGCATGTCGGCGCGCCAGCGGTCGAGCTGGGCCGCAACGGCGTCCTTTTCCTTCCAGAACACGGCCTTGGCCGCGGGTGACGCCATGACGGCGCCGACGCCGGCGCCGCGCTCGACCTCGGAGCGCAGCTTCGTCAGCAGGACCATCCGCCTGAGGACGGCGCGGATCAGCGGGATCCCCTCGATGCCCTCGCTCCTGAGGCGCAGCAGTTCGGCCTGCAGGAGCTCGGAATTGCCGGAGCCGACGGCGTCGACCAGCCGGCTGAGATCGCCCTCCTCGGCCGCGGCGCCGACTGCATCGAGCGCCTCGTGGCCGATCGGCCTCGGAGATTCGGGAGAGGCGTCAGCGTAGAGGGCGAGCTTCTTCAGCTCCTGCCCGATCAAGGCGCGGTTTCCGGCGCAGCTGTCGGCGATGCGGCGGGCGAGGTCCGGCCGGACGACGAGTCCTTCGCCACGCGCCATTTCAGCGACTAGCCGGTCGGCGTCGCGCCCTTCCGGAACATAGCTTGCGAACGCCAATGCCGTCGGCTCGCCAAGCGCGAGCTTCAGGAGCTTCGAGGTAGGCTTCAACGCTCCCGCGACGAGCGCGACCGGGTTGCCAGCGGCCGGCGCCTGGAGCAGCGCCTCCACCGCGGCGATAGATTCGTCGCCGGCGGGATCGACGACGATGAAGCGCGCATCGCCGAAAAGCGAGATGGAAGCGGCCTCGTCGGCCAGGCGCGCGGGATCCCCCCGCAGGTCCGAGCCCGCGAGGTCGATCCGCTCGGCGCCTGCGCCCGCCGCCACGGCAAGAGCCTTGATCAGCGCATGGCTGCCGGACTCGTCCGGCCCGTAGAAGAGGAAGAAGCGCGTCTCGCCAGGCGATCGCAGCGCCTTGTCGAGCTGCGCCCTGTTGGCCTTCACGGCCGCGCGCCGGCGCCGGTGCGGGCGGCGTAGAGGGCGATGCGGTTCACGATCTGGTCGGCGACATCGCGGCTGAGCCGTTCGAGCGCCGTCTGCTCGGCGGCGACCGTCGCATATTCGGAGCTGACGACGTCGATGCCCGCATCGGAGCCGGCAGTCGCGTCGACGAGCACCGTGCCTCGGGCAGCGTCGACCAGCCGGTAACGGGCCCGCAGGGTGCGCCGCTCACGGGTGATGGAATCGTCCGAGCGGATGCCGAAGCCGGTAATCTGGTCGTCGAGCTCCACCTCGAGGCGGTAGCGCGCCGTACCGCCGTCGGGCCGCTGGAACCGGTCGAGCAGCGCGGTCCGCACGAGCCAGCCGGCCCGGCCGCCGATCGGCCCCACTTCGACCGCGCGCAGCGACTGCGCCACCTGTCCCGAGCCGCCGCCCTCGTAGAGCGGCCGAAGGCCGCAGGCGGACAGGGTCAGCGCGATGGCCAAGGCGATCGCCGGCCTCATGCGACCAGGTTCACGAGGCGGTCGGGGACGACGATCACCTTGCGCGGCGCCTTGCCGTCGAGGGTGCGGACGACCTTCTCCGAGGCGAGGGCCATCTGCTCGAGCACGTCGCGCGGCGCGCCCTTGGGAGCGGTGAGCGTGTCGCGCAGCTTGCCGTTGACCTGGACCGCGATCGTCACCTCGTCCTCGACGAGCAGCGCCGGATCCGCTTGGGGCCAGGCGGCGTCCGCGATCAGCCCCTCATGGCCGAGCGCCGCCCATGCCTCCTCGGCGACGTGCGGGATCATCGGTGCGACGAGCAGCAGCATCGTCCGCACCGCCGCGGCGCGATCGGCCGACGGCGGCGCCTTCTCGACCGCGTTGGCGAGCTCGTAGACGGCGGCGACGGCCTTGTTGAAGGCGAGCGCCTCGACCGCCTTGCCGACGGCGGCGATGGTCTGGTGGAGCTTGCGCCTCAGGGCGCGATCCTCGCCGCCCTCTCCGGACTCCGTCTCGGTCGCCAGCCGCCACAATCTGCGGACGAAGCGCCAGGCGCCCTCGATCCCGGCTTCCGACCATTCGAGATCGCGCTCCGGCGGCGAGTCCGAGAGCATGAACCACCGCACGGCGTCCGCGCCGTACTGGTCGACGATCGGCTCCGGATCGACCGTGTTCTTCTTCGACTTGGACATCTTCTCGACCCGGCCGCTGCGCACCGGCCCCGGATGCGCTTCGGCCTCGTCGGGCGTGAGCCAGCGGCCCTCCTCGTCCTGGAAGGTGAGATGAGTCACCATCCCTTGCGTGAACAGGCCCTCGAACGGCTCGGCGACGTCGAGGCGGCCGATCCGCTGGAGGGCGCGGGTCCAGAAGCGGGCGTAGAGCAGGTGCAGGATCGCATGCTCGACGCCGCCGATATATTGATCGACCGGCAGCCAGCGCTCGGCGGCGGCCTTGTCGAACGGGCGGTCCGCCGGCTGGCTGGCGAAGCGGATGAAATACCAGGAGCTGTCGACGAAGGTGTCGAGCGTGTCGGTCTCCCGCCGCGCGGCCGCACCGCATTGCGGGCAGGGCGCCTTGTTCCAGCTCGGGTGGCGGTCCAGCGGGTTGCCCGGCACGTCGAAGCTGACGTCTTGGGGGAGAACGACCGGGAGCTGGTCGCGCGCGACGGGGACGGGCCCGCACCCATCGCAATGGACGATCGGGATCGGCGTCCCCCAGTAACGCTGGCGCGAGACGCCCCAGTCGCGGAGGCGCCAGACGGTGGTCCCCCGGCCCCAGCCGCCGGTCTCGGCGCGGCGGACGACTTCCGCCTTCGCCGCCTCGACGTCGAGCCCGTCTAGGAAGCGCGAGTTGACGATGACGCCGCCGCCGCTCTCGGCCTCGCCTTCGACGGGCCTGTCTGCGTCCTCCGCCGAAGCCGCGACGACGCGGCGGATCGGCAGGCCGTATCTGCTGGCGAACTCGAAGTCCCGCTGGTCGTGAGCGGGTACGCCGAAGATGGCGCCGGTGCCGTAGTCCATCAGCACGAAGTTCGCGACCCAGAGCGGGAGCTTCCACTGCGGATCGAGCGGGTGCGTCACCGTGCGGCCGGTGTCGAAGCCCTTCTTCTCGGCGGTCTCCAGCTCGGCCGCGGTGGTGCCGCCGCGCTTGCACTCGGCGATAAAGGCGGCGAGCGCCGGGTCCGACGCTGCGAGCGTCTGCGCGACCGGATGATCGGGAGAAACCGCGACGAAGCTCGACCCGAAGATCGTATCGGGCCGCGTGGTGTAGACGTCCAGGAAAGAGGGCAGGGCTTCGACAGGCTCAGCCCGAACGGGCTCAGGTTCGGTGCCACCCTCCGTTCGCCCTGAGCTCGTCGAAGGGCCGCCCTTCTCTTGCCCAGCGTTCGCTATCGCGAAACGGAAGCGCAGCCCCTGGCTGCGGCCGATCCAGTTCTCCTGCATCAGCCGCACCTTGTCCGGCCAGCGGTCGAGCGTCCCCAGCCCCTCGAGCAGGTCCTCGGCGAAGTCGGTGATCTTCAAAAACCACTGGCTGAGCTTCCTGCGCTCGACGAGAGCGCCCGAGCGCCAGCCGCGCCCGTCCATCACCTGCTCGTTGGCGAGCACGGTCATGTCGACCGGATCCCAATTCACCTCGCTGTCCTTGCGGTAGACGAGACCCGCTTCGTAGAGATCGAGGAACAGCGCCTGCTCGTGCCCGTAATAAGCGGGATCGCAGGTGGCGAGCTCGCGACTCCAGTCGAGCGCGAAGCCGAGGCGCTTCAACTGCGCCTTCATCGTCGCGATGTTCTGCCAGGTCCATGTCCCGGGATGGACCTTCTTCTCCATCGCCGCATTCTCGGCCGGCATGCCGAACGCGTCCCAGCCCATCGGGTGGAGCACTTCGTAGCCGTTCATCCGCCGGTAGCGGGCGAGGACGTCGCCCATCGTATAGTTGCGGACGTGGCCCATATGGATGCGCCCCGAGGGATAGGGGAACATCTCGAGGATGTAGGCCTTGGGCCGGGCGCTGTCGTCCGAGGCGCGGAACGTGCCCCGCTCCTCCCACACCCTTTGCCAATGCGCGTCGGCCGTCTGCGGGTTGAATCGCATTTATGGCCTTTTGTGAAAGGGTTAGCGGATGCTCGCCGCCCGCCTGAGATCGCGGGCGCGGGTGAGGATGATCTCCTCGAGCCGCTGGACCGTGGCGGCGGTGACCGGCGCTTCGAGCCACTGGCCGCTCTGCAGCGTCTGCCGCGAGGCGGCGACGCGGAGCGCGTCGGCGCGAAGGTCCGCGTCGAGGATGGTGACGGTGACCTTCACCCGCTCGTTCGGGGACGCGGGGTTCGCATACCAGTCGGTGACGATGACGCCGCCGTTCGAATCGGCCTGGGTGAGCGGGGCGAAGGACAAGGTGTCGAGCGCCGCCTGCCACAGATAGGCGTTGACGCCGATCGTCGTGACTCGGCTGGCGGCGACGTCGGCGGCGCGGCCGCGATCTTCCTCGCCGCCGCCGAGCGTGCGGCTGATGTCGTTTTGGACCCACTGGCAGCCGCCGAGCGCGACGGCGCCGGCGAGCGCGAGGGGGAGAAGGCGAGCCATGTCGATGTCCTTAGAAACTGAACGCTTCGCCCGCCGTTATAGAGGGAGCCGCGCGTGCGGCAAGCCGTCTCTCCCCGACGGAATCGCGCGCGGCGGGAGAGGGATGGGCAGGCCGGGCATGGCGCATGTGGAAAAGATGCAACATGTGCAGACGATTCGCGCGGCGGCCGGCCGCGCTCCGCTATGCAAGAGCCGGGGGGAGGACTACATCCCGAAACCAACGGGAGACGAGTCCGTGAAGCGTTTCGGGGGTATTGCCGCACTGGGAAGCGCCGCTTTGGCGGCTGCGTCCCTGTTCGTGCTCTCTCCGGCGCTCGCCCAGGGCGACCGCGGCAAGGCGGCGCGCGGCGCCCCCTCGCTGCGCGGCGCCCGCATCGGATCGTTCACGCCGGCGGTCGCCGACCCGCGACTCGCCGCCGCGCTTGCCCGCCGCGGCAACAGTGCCGGCACCTTCCGCTTCACGCCGGCCATGGCCTCGGTCGATCGGCGCCGTCCGGTCCAGGTCGCGATCCGCGCCCGCGCCAGCACGCCGCAGGAAGCCGCGCGCGTGCAGACGGCCGCCGCCGCCGCGCCGGCCGCGGTCACCGCGGTAACGCCCAGCTCCTACAATCTCGGCGCCTCGGTCGGCTGGCGCCGCTTCGCGATCTCCGGCGACGTGGCGGAGAGCCGCGACGGCATCGTCACCGGCCGCCGCGCCTCCGCGCAGGTCGGCATGAGCTATCGCGCCAACCAGCGGATCACCGCCCGCATCCAGGCCTCGGCCGAGGAAGCGGAGGGCCGCCAGCGCAACGTCGCCGAGGACCAGGCCTATGCGGTCGACGTCGGCGGCTCCTTCTCGATCGCCCGCGGCCTCGACGTCACCGGCGGCGTCCGCTACCGGATCGCCCGCGACCGCCTCGAACCGCTCGCCTCCGACCAGCGCCGCGACAGCCAGGCCGTCTACGTCGGGACCGCCTTCCGCTTCTAGCGGCTCCAGGCGTCGATCCCGGCCCATCCCCACGCGCCATCCAAGGATGCGAAGCGCGCCTCGTCCATCCCGCCCAGCGCTACCACCGGCAGGGCCGTCTGCGCCGCGAGCGCGGTGAAGCCGGCGGTGCCCAGCGCCGCCGCTCCAGGGTGGCTCCGGGTCGGGAACACCGGCGACAGGAAGATCAATTCGGCGCCTGCGGCTTCGGCAGCGCGAATCTGCGCGAGGTCGTGCGCCGGCGCGGTCCTGAGGCCGCAATCTCCCCCCGATCCGTGGCTTCCATCCGCGCCCCAGGCCGCGGCTCGCTCGGCCGTCCCGCCAAGCAGGAGGAGCTGCCCGCGTGGCCGCGCTGCGGCCTTCACCGCCTCGAACAGCGCCCGCCGCTCCGCCTCGGGCAGCGAGTAGTGGCGAAAGACGATTCCGCCTCCCCCCGGCAGACGGTCCAGCGCCCGGAACAGGCCGTCGCCGAGCCGCTCGTCCGTCATCAGCCATCGGCGCGGGAGAGGCTGGCGGGGCGTCATGGCCGTTCCTATAGCAGCCGCGATGGACGAGGCATCCGAAAGGCTCGAGGCGGTCCGCGCCGGCATTGCGCGGGCGGCGGCCGTCGCCCGGCGGCCGGCGGAGGAGGTGACGCTCGTCGCCGTCTCGAAAACCCATGGGCCGGACGCGATCCGGCCGCTGATCGCCGCGGGCCAGCGCGTCTTCGGCGAGAACCGCGTCCAGGAGGCGCAGGCGAAATGGCCGGAGCTGAAGGCCGAGGCGCCGGACGTCGAGCTCCATCTGATCGGCCGTCTGCAGTCGAACAAGGCCGAGGACGCGGTCGCCCTGTTCGACGCGATCCATTCGATCGATCGCCCCTCGCTGGTGGCGGCGCTCGGCGCGGCGATCGCGAACAGCGGCCGCCGCCCGCAGTGCTTCGTGCAGGTGAATGTCGGCGACGAGCCGCAGAAGGGCGGCTGCACGCCGGCCGAGCTGCCGGCGCTGCTCGACGCCGCCGGCGGCGCGGGGCTGCCGGTCAGCGGGCTGATGTGCATCCCGCCCGCGGAGGTCGAGCCCGCCCCCTATTTCGCGCTGCTCGCGAAGCTCGCTCGCCGCCACGCCCTTGGCGGGCTCAGCATGGGCATGTCCGGCGACTACGTGACGGCGGTGACGATCGGCGCGACCCATGTCCGAGTCGGCACCGCTTTGTTCGGCGCGCGGCCATGAAATATGACGGTCTCATCTTCGATTTCGACGGCGTGCTGCTCGAAAGCGAATATGCCGGTAATGCGCAGATCGCCCACTATCTCAGCGCCCGCGGCCACCCGACCAGCCCGGAAGAGTCGATGACCCACTTCATGGGGCTGAGCGGACCCGATTTCCTCGCGGCGATCGAGACATGGATCGGCCGGCCGCTGCCCGGTGACTTCCATGAGGCGCGCCAGGAGGAGGACGCGCGCGTGCTCGCAGAGGGGCTGGAGGCCGTCGCCGGCGCCGTCGCCTTCATCGAGGCCCTGCCGCCGGAGCTGCCGCGGGCGATCGCCTCCTCGAGCTCGAGCGCGTGGATTCGCCGGCATCTCGGCCATCTCGGCATCGCGCACCATTTCGGCGAGCTCGTCTTCAGCGGCGCCGAGCATGTCGGCCGCGGCAAGCCCGCGCCGGACCTCTATCTCCACGCCGCCGAAGCGATGGGGGTGCCGATCGAGCGGGTCGCAATCATCGAGGATTCGCCGGTGGGCGTCGCCGGCGCGCTCGCCTCCGGAGCAACGGTCATCGGCCTCTGCGCCGGCTCCCACTGCCTCCCAGGGCACGATCAGCGGCTCCGGGCGCTCGGGGTCGCGCATGTCGCTTCGAGCTTCGATGAAGTCGCGGTGTTGCTCGGCCTCTAGTCGTCATTGCGAGGAGCGAATCGCGACGAAGCAATCCAGGGTTGCGCAGCGTCAGTCTGGATTGCTTCGCTTCGCTCGCAATGACGATGGAGCGTTCCTAGAGCTGGTGGCCGCTCCTGATGCGCTTGGTCGCGAGATAATGCTCGTTATGCCGGTTCTCGCCGGCGTGCAGCGGCACCCGCTCGACCACGGAAATGCCCTCCGACTCGAGCCCTGAGACCTTGCGCGGGTTGTTGGTGAGCAGCCTGACCCGCTCCTGAGCGAGCGTTTCGAGCATTCGCGCGGCGACGGCGTAGTGCCGCTCGTCGTCGCCGAAGCCGACGCGAAGGTTGGCATCGACGGTGTCGAAGCCCTGGTCCTGCAACGCATAGGCCCGGATCTTGTTGACGAGGCCGATGCCGCGGCCCTCCTGGCGGAGATAGAGCAGGATCCCCCAGCCCGAGGCGGCGATCGCCTGCAGCGCGTCGTCGAGCTGCGGGCCGCAGTCGCACTTGAGCGAGCCGAAGACGTCGCCGGTGAGGCATTCGCTGTGCAGCCGGACGAGCGGCGGCTCGCCGGTCGGCTGGCCGATCAGCAGCGCGACATGCTCGGCGCCGTCGCCGGCGCCACGGAAGGCGACGATCTCGGCCTGCTCGGCGAAGCGGTTCGGGAGGCGCGCGCGCGAGACGATGCGCAGGTCCTCGGAGCGCGACGCCGCGCGCACCGCCTCCGGCGAGACGGCATCGCCGGCCACGGCCGCGCCGCCGGCGAACAGCGCCGGGAGGAGTCCGGCGATGCGGGCGAGCGTCAGCGCCGCCTCGGCAACGCCGGCATTCTCCACCGGCGCCGTCCGGAACGGCCCCTTGAGCGGCGTCGCGAGGTCATGCGCGGGGTCTGCGACCGCTCTTGCCGCGTCGAGATCGAGCCACGGCGTGCGCGCGATCCGCACCGGCCCCGCCGGTACGGCGTCGCGCTGGTTCGCAAGCTTGAGGACCGCGGCGCGGTGGCCGGAGACGAGGAGGTCGGCGGGTCCGGCGGCGTCGAACGCGGCGAGGCTCGCCGCATCCGCGGTCTCGACGGCGAGAAAGGCGGTTCCGCCGATCCGCACCGCACGGCCCCGCCGCAGCGCGTCCACCGCGCGGGCGACCTCGCGCGCGTCCGGCGCGTCGCCGCTCAAATGCGGAACTCGGTCACCAGCGGCACATGGTCCGAGGGGCGCGTCCAGCCGCGGCAGGGCTCTAGGACCTTGTGCTCGACGGCGAGCGCGGCGACGTCCCGGGTCGCCCACATGTGATCGAGCCGCCGGCCGCGGTCGTTCTTCGTCCAATCGGGAGAACGGTAGCTCCACCAGGTGTGGAGCCGGCCGGGCGCCGGGTGGAAGTGGCGGCCGAGATCGACCCATTCGGCGCTTTGCTGGAGCCTTGTCAGCGCCTCCACCTCGATCGGCGTGTGGCTGACGACATTGAGGAGCTGCCTGTGGCTCCAGACGTCGCATTCGAGCGGGGCGACGTTGAAGTCGCCGACGAGGATCGTCGGGCACCTGCACGCCTCGGACCAGCGCGTCATCCGCTCGATGAAGTCGAGCTTCTGCCCGAATTTCGGATTCTCGTTCCTGTCGGGGATATCGCCGCCGGCGGGCACGTAGACATTCTCGATCCGGATGCCGCAGTCGAGGCGGACGCCGACATGGCGCGCCTCGCCGTTCGCCTGCCAGTCGAGCCGGTCGTCCTCGCGCATCGGCAGCTTCGAGAGGATGGCAACGCCGTGATGCATCCGCTGGCCGCAGAGGATCAGGTGGTCGTAGCCGAGCGTGCGGAACAGGCCGACGGGGAAGTCGCAGTCGACGACCTTCGTCTCCTGGAGGCAAAGGACATCGGGCGCTTCGCTGCGCAGGAGCTTCTCGACGAGCTCGGCGCGTGCGCGGACCGAGTTGA
>DASWMB010000052.1:0-11123 GCA_036399955.1 Allosphingosinicella sp.
CAGACTTCCTTGCGCTCTTTCTCGACCCACTTCTTGGCCTGCTTCAGGGTCATGGAGAGACCCTTGGCGTCGAGGCGCGAGTAGATGAACGGCTTGAACAGCTCGAGCGCCATCTTCTTGGGCAGGCCGCACTGGTGCAGCTTCAGCTCCGGACCGGTGACGATGACCGAGCGGCCCGAATAGTCGACGCGCTTGCCGAGCAGGTTCTGGCGGAAGCGGCCCTGCTTGCCCTTCAGCATGTCGGAGAGCGACTTCAGCGGACGCTTGTTGGCGCCGGTGATGACCCGGCCGCGGCGGCCGTTGTCGAACAGGGCGTCGACGGCCTCCTGCAGCATGCGCTTCTCGTTGCGGACGATGATGTCCGGCGCGCGCAGCTCCATCAGCCGCTTCAGTCGGTTGTTGCGGTTGATGACGCGGCGGTAGAGGTCATTCAGGTCCGAGGTCGCGAAGCGGCCGCCGTCGAGCGGCACGAGCGGGCGCAGCTCCGGCGGGATCACCGGCACGACGTCGAGGATCATCCACTCCGGACGGTTGCCGGATTCGATGAAGCTCTCGACGACCTTGAGCCGCTTGATGATCTTCTTGGGCTTCAATTCCGACTTGGTCTCGGCGAGCTCCTTCAGCAGCTCCTCGCGCTCGCCCTCGAGATCGAGGTCCATCAGCATGAGCTTCACCGCCTCGGCGCCGATGCCGGCGGAGAAGGCGTCCTCGCCATATTCGTCCTGCGCCTCGAGCAGCTCGTCCTCGGTGAGGAGCTGGAACTTCTCGAGCGGGGTGAGGCCCGGCTCGGTGACGATGTAGCTCTCGAAGTAGAGCACTCGCTCGAGCTGCTTCAGCTGCATGTCGAGCAGCAGGCCGATCCGGCTCGGCAGCGACTTCAGGAACCAGATGTGGGCGACGGGCGCGGCCAGCTCGATATGGCCCATGCGCTCGCGGCGGACCTTGGAAACGGTCACTTCCACGCCGCACTTTTCGCAGACGATGCCCTTGTACTTCATGCGCTTGTACTTGCCGCACAGGCACTCATAGTCCTTGATCGGACCGAAGATGCGCGCGCAGAACAGCCCGTCGCGCTCGGGCTTGAACGTCCGGTAGTTGATCGTCTCGGGCTTCTTGATCTCGCCGAACGACCAGGAACGGATCCGCTCCGGCGAAGCGATGCCGATCTTGATCATGTCGAAGGTCTCCGGCTTGGCGACCGGATTGGCGAAGTTGGTCAGTTCGTTCATGTCTTCATCCCTTCAGGGAATTTCTGTTCGTCGGCGCGAAAGGTCACAGTCGGGTCACACCGGGACGCGTCGCCGCGCCCCGGCGGAGCCCCTATTCCGCCGCCTCCGCGAAGCCGTCGTCGTCGAGCTCGTGGCTGTTCAATTCCACGTTGAGGCCGAGCGAGCGCATCTCCTTGACGAGCACGTTGAAGCTCTCGGGAATGCCGGCCTCGAACGTGTCGTCGCCCTTGACGATCGCCTCGTAGACCTTGGTGCGGCCGATCACGTCGTCCGACTTCACCGTCAGCATCTCCTGCAGCGTGTAGGCGGCGCCGTAGGCCTGGAGCGCCCACACCTCCATCTCGCCGAAGCGCTGGCCGCCGAACTGGGCCTTTCCGCCCAGCGGCTGCTGGGTGACGAGGCTGTACGGCCCGATCGAGCGCGCGTGGATCTTGTCGTCGACGAGGTGGTGGAGCTTCAGCATGTAGATGTAGCCCACCGTCACCTTGCGGTCGAACGCCTCGCCGGTGCGGCCGTCGAAGAGAGTCACCTGGCCGCTCTCGTCGAGCCCCGCCTTGGCGAGCATCGCCGACACGTCCGCCTCGCGCGCGCCGTCGAACACCGGGGTGCCCATCGGAACGCCGGCGGTGATGTTGGAGGCGAGCTCCAGCATCTCGTCGTCGGGACGCGAATCGATCTCGGCGTCGTAATTCTCGCCGTAGATGTCCTTGAGCTTCGTGCGGATTCTGGTCGCGTCGCCGCTTTCCAGGCCCTCGCCCTTCTGGCGGATGTCCTCGAGCAGAGCCGCGACCTGCCGGCCGAGGCCGCGCGCGGCCCAGCCGAGATGGGTCTCGAAGATCTGCCCGACGTTCATGCGCGAAGGCACGCCCAGCGGATTGAGGACGATGTCGGCCGGGGTGCCGTCCTCGAGGAACGGCATGTCCTCCTCCGGAAGGATCCGCGAGATGACGCCCTTGTTGCCGTGGCGGCCGGCCATCTTGTCGCCCGGCTGCAGCTTGCGCTTCACCGCGACGAAGACCTTGACCATCTTCAGGACGCCCGGCGGCAGCTCGTCGCCGCGCTCGAGCTTCTCGATGCGGTCCTCGAGACGCCGGCGGATCGCCGATTCGGCCTCGTCATACTGGCCGCGCACCGCTTCGAGGTTGGCCTGGACGGCGTCGTCCTTGACGGCGAACTTCCACCATTCGTGCGGCTCGACCGCGTCCATGGTCTCGGCGTCGATCGTGCCGCCTTTCTTGACGCCCTTCGGCGCCGCAGTGGCGGTCTGGCCGAGCAGCATCTCGCGCAGCCGGGTGTAGGAGGAGCGCTTGAGGATGGCGCGCTCGTCGTCGGCGTCCTTCCTGAGGCGGTCCTTCTCCTCGGTCTGGATCGCGCGGGTGCGGTCGTCGATGTCGATGCCGTGGCGGTTGAACACCCGCACCTCGACCACCGTCCCCTGGACGCCCGGCGGCAGGCGCAGCGACGTGTCGCGCACGTCGGACGCCTTTTCGCCGAAGATGGCGCGCAGCAGCTTCTCCTCCGGAGTCATCGGCGATTCGCCCTTGGGCGTGATCTTGCCGCACAGGATGTCGCCGGGCTCGACCTCGGCGCCGATATAGACGATGCCGGCTTCGTCGAGGTTGCGCAGCGCCTCCTCGCCGACGTTCGGGATGTCGCGCGTGAGGTCCTCCGGCCCGAGCTTGGTGTCGCGGGCCATCACCTCGAACTCTTCGATGTGGATCGAGGTGAAGACGTCGTCCTTGACGATCCGCTCGGAGATCAGGATCGAATCCTCGAAATTGTAGCCGTTCCACGGCATGAACGCGACGAGCACGTTGCGGCCGAGGGCGAGCTCGCCCAGCTCCGTCGAGGGACCGTCCGCGATGACGTCGCCCTTCCGGACGAAGTCGCCCACCTTCACCAGCGGACGCTGGTTGATGCAGGTGTTCTGGTTCGAGCGCTGGAACTTCATCAGCGTGTAGATGTCGACGCCCGAGCGGCCCGCCTCCATCTCCTCGGTCGCGCGGACGACGATGCGCATCGCATCGACCTGATCGACGACGCCCGAGCGGCGGGCGGCGATCGCTGCGCCGGAATCGCGGGCCACGGTCTCCTCCATGCCGGTGCCGACGAGCGGCGCCTCGGCGCGGATCAGCGGCACCGCCTGGCGCTGCATGTTCGAGCCCATCAGCGCGCGGTTCGCATCGTCGTTCTCGAGGAACGGGATGAGCGAGGCGGCGACGGAGACGAGCTGCTTGGGCGAGACGTCCATCAAAGTGATCTGATCGCGCGGCGCCATCAGGAAGTCGCCGTTGCGCCGCGACGAGATCAGCTCCTCGGTGAAGCCCTTGGTCTCGTCGAGCTCGGCGTTCGCCTGCGCGATCGTGTGCTTGGCCTCCTCCATCGCCGACAGATAGACGACCTCGTCGGTCACCTTGTTGTCGATCACCTTGCGGTACGGCGTCTCGATGAACCCGTACTTGTTGACCCGGCTGAAGCTGGCGAGCGAGTTGATCAGGCCGATGTTCGGCCCTTCCGGAGTCTCGATCGGGCAGATGCGGCCGTAGTGGGTCGGGTGGACGTCGCGGACTTCGAAGCCGGCGCGCTCACGGGTGAGACCGCCGGGGCCCAGGGCCGAAACGCGGCGCTTGTGCGTCACTTCGGAGAGCGGGTTGGTCTGGTCCATGAACTGCGAGAGCTGCGAGGAGCCGAAGAACTCGCGCACCGCGGCGACGGCCGGCTTGGCGTTGATGAGGTCGTTCGGCATGACCGTGGACACGTCCACCGAGCTCATGCGCTCCTTCACGGCGCGCTCCATGCGGAGCAGGCCGACGCGATACTGGTTCTCGAGCAGCTCGCCGACGGAGCGGACGCGGCGGTTGCCGAGATTGTCGATGTCGTCGATCTCGCCCTTGCCGTCCTTCAAGTCGACGAGGGTCTTCACGACCGCGATGATGTCCTCCTTGCGGAGCGTCGTCACCGTGTCCTCGACCTGGAGGTCGAGGCGCATGTTGAGCTTCACCCGGCCGACGGCCGAAAGGTCGTACCGCTCCGGATCGAAGAACAGGCCCGCGAAGAGCATGTCGGCGGTCTCGCGCGTCGGCGGCTCGCCGGGGCGCATGACGCGGTAGATGTCGGCGAGCGCGTGGTCGCGGTCCTCGGCCTTGTCGGCCTTGAGCGTGTTGCGGATCCACGGGCCGGTGTTGACATGGTCGATGTCGAGCAGCTCGATCCGCTCGACGCCGGCCCGGTCGAGGCGCTCCAGATTCTCGGCGGAGACCTCGTCGCCCGCCTCCATGTAGATCTCGCCGGTCTTGTCGTTGACGAGGTCATAGGCCGAGTAGCGGCCGAAAATCTCCTCGGTCGGGATGACCAGCTCCTTGAGCCCGTCCTTGGCCGCCTTGTTGGCGGCGCGCGGCGTGATCTTGGTGCCGGCCGGGAAGGCGATCTCGCCGGTCTCGGCATTGGCGACGTCGAAAGCCGGCTTCTGGCCGCGCCAGTTCTCGGAGACGTAGGGGATCCGCCAGCCGCCCGCGCCGCGGACGAAGACGACGCGGTTGTAGAAGGTGTTGAGGATCTCCTCGCTCGACATGTCGAGCGCGTGGAGGAGGGCGGTGACGGGGAGCTTGCGCTTGCGGTCGATGCGGACGTTGACGATGTCCTTGGCGTCGAACTCGAAGTCGAGCCAGGAGCCGCGATAGGGGATGACCCGCGCGGCGAAGAGATATTTGCCGGAGGCGTGGGTCTTGCCGCGGTCGTGGTCGAACAGGACGCCCGGCGAGCGGTGCATCTGCGAGACGATGACGCGCTCGGTGCCGTTGATGATGAAGGTGCCGTTGTGGGTCATCAGCGGCATGTCGCCCATGTAGACGTCCTGCTCCTTGATATCCAAAACGGAGCGGGTCTCGGTGTCCGGGTCGACCTCGAACACGATGAGGCGAAGCGTGACGCGCATCGGCGCCGCATAGGTCATGCCGCGCTGGCGGCACTCGTCGGTGTCGTACTTGGGATCCTCGAGCTCGTAATTGACGAAGTCGAGCTCGGCCGTCCCGGCGAAATCGCGGATCGGGAAGACCGAGCGCAGCGTCTTTTCGAGACCGGAGACGTAGCCGTCCTGCGGCCGCGAGCGCAGGAACTGCTCGTAGCTTTCGCGCTGGACCTCGATCAGGTTCGGCATCTCCGAGACTTCGTGGATGTTGCCGAAGATCTTGCGGATGCGCTTGGATGCGGTGGACCGGTTCTCGGTCGATGCATTGGCTGCGGGGCCTGCTGCGATGGTCGCCATGTGGGTTCTGTCTCGCCTTTTCTCGGTCCGGGAAAACCGGGCCATTTCTGTGCCGTCAGCCCGCGGGGAACGGGGGCCCGGCCTCGATCGGGCGCGCTTCAAGACGCAAAAAGCCGCGAGTCCCCTCCGCGGGAACTGCAGCTTCGCACGTCCGATAAAGACCCACCGCTCAATGCGTTGAACGCGCTGCGCGACGGCGCGTCCTGTTCCGATCCGATGGGCTGTGACCGCTATTTAGAGGCGGGGAGGGGAGGGGTCAAGGGGCGCTCGTCAGCTTCTCTCCCCTTCGGGCGAGCCGCCCACGTTGCCGACGAGGCCGATGAGGGCTGCGACCAGAAGCAGCAGCAGCGCGGCGCTCGCGAAGACAAGCGTAGCGAGGCCGAGCGAGCCGAGGAAGGTGAGCGCCGGCCTCCACCAGCACCAGATGGCGAGCGCCGCAGGTGCCCCGACGAGGGCAAGCATCGGAATGCCGAGAAGCAGGCGTCCGAGCGATGCCCAGCGGCTTTCGCGCGGCTGCCGCTCGCGCCGGGGGTTCAGATTGATTGGTGCGTAAGGCGGGAAGATGAGGCCCGGAGGGCGTCCGGCAGAGGGCGTCGCCGGGCAGGCGAGTCGCTTTTCCACCGACCAGTGGAGCTTTGCCCCCGGTTCTACCACGCGCGGCTCCGCGAGCGGCAGATAGTAGCCCAGAAAGCCGCGGCTCCATTCGCGCCACCAAGTACTCTTGGGAATGATTTCGAGGAATTTCCAAAAGCCCTTGAGCGACACGTGCATCGGCCCGCACGGGTCGGGCGGGACGTACTCGTGCGTCGCGCCCTCACGCGGGATGCCGCATGCGAGGTGCTTGAACATCGCCTCGTTGGTCCTGAGGCCTTGCTTCTTCGCCTCCTCCACCATCCAGATCAGAGGCAGCTTCGAAAGTCCGCTCTCTTTCTCGGCATAGCTGCCGCCGACATCGGAATGGACGCCGCAGAACCAGAGCTGCTCGCAGTCCTGGTCGAGGATTTCCGGTTCCGGCGTGGCGAACGGATTCTTGACGAATGGCTGACCTTCGTCCCACCGATTGAGGCGGAACATCCGCCGCCGCTCGTCGATCGCCATCGCGTGCCGGAAGGCCCGCACGCTCGGGTTGCGTCGCGTGAAGGGCAGCGTGCGCAACTGGAAGGTCAGGCCGTTCGGTACGACCATGGAGGCGACCGTATCCCATACACCGACGAAGTGGATCGTGACGTGGCGGGCCGCGGTCGCGCGTCCGAACGCCCATGCCGCCTCAAATCCCTTGTGATCCGGACTTTCCCCGTCGCCCTGCCTGTCTCCGGCCGGTTCGGGGGACCTGTCGGCGAGCAGCCCGGCGATCGCGTTGCGGACGGCGGCTCTTTGGACCTTCTCGTGGCGGTGGCCGCTTCGCTTGTATGCGGTCAGCGCATAATCGGCGATGTTGACCTGGTCGGGTCGGAGCAGCCCGATCATATGGATGAAGCCGGCAAGCGCGCGCACCGTATAGGCGCCTCGGCTGAAGCCGAACAAATAGATCCTGTCGCCCTTTTCATAGACGTTGGCGAGGAAGCGATATGCCTCGAGGACGTTGTCGTCGAGGCCGGCGCCGGTCGCGAGGCCGAACACACCTTTCAGCTTCTGCATGCGACGCCGCCATTCGTCGTCCTCGCCGACGGTGCCCACGCCGGGGTCGTAATAGACGCGCTGCCTCGCATCCTTGCGCACGATCCGGAACAGCTTCAGGACGTTGGACAGGTCGCCGAGGACCTCGTTGCCGGTGCCGTCGCACAGGACCACGATGTTCTTCGGCTCGCGCGCTTCCTGCCGATCTTGCGGCGTTGCGCCTTCCGTCTCCATGCCTGTCTCCCCCCGGCGTGACGGGAAAGCCTAGCAGCGGCTCGCCCCACGGTCTTGTCCCTTTCGCACCGATCCGGATGGAACTGCCCCGGAGCACGGCCTCGCATTAGCACTCTAGTACGCGCGGCGCTCCCGGCGTAGCGTCGCAGCCGAACGATCGAGCCCGGATCACCGGGCCGCATGGGAGAGTGACGATGACTGCCACGCCGACCGGGAAGAGCGGCCATATCCGCCTGACCTCGCACCCGGGCTCGCGCGGTGCGGCGGCGCGGTTTCCGCTCGTCTGGGGGGCGGCGACGGTCGAGGAGCGCGGGCCCGTCGTCGCAACCGTCAATGCGCGCTCCGACCGCAACGCGATCGGCGCCCATGGCGGCTCCTATTCGATCTACCGCGCGCTCGCCATTTCCTCGGGCGCGATGGATCCGCAGGCGCGGCCTGACCTGCACGACACCTCGCCGGTCTGCGAGATCGGCCCGCATCCGCAATGGTGCGATCCCGCCAAGATCGTCTCGCTCGATCCCTGGGGGCACCGCATCGCGCACGATTTCGCCGGGCTGATCGAGGAAGAGATCGACATCCGCCCGACCATCGCGATCACCAAGGCCCGGCTGACGCTCGGCGAGATCCAGGTCGCGATCGCGCAGCGCCGGCTCAACGTCGACGGCGAGATCGTCCATGAGGCGGGCGACGTCTCCGTCACCAAGATCGCCGTCGATCCGGTCTGGTGGCTGCCGGGCGTCGCCGAACGGTTCGAGGTCAGCGAGGCGAGCCTCAGGCGCTGCCTGTTCGAGCAGACCGGCGGCATGTACCCGGAGCTCGTCACCCGCCCGGATCTCTCGGTCTTCCTGCCCCCGATCGGCGGCATGACGCTCTACATCTTCGGCGATCCCGCCTTTCTGGGCGATCGTTCGAAGACGCTCACCTGCCGCGTCCATGACGAGTGCAACGGCTCGGACGTGTTCGGCTCCGACATCTGCACCTGCCGCCCCTATCTTACCCACGGCATCGAGGAGGCGACCCGGGCGGCGCAGGACGGCGGCGTCGGCCTCATCGTCTACAACCGCAAGGAAGGCCGCGCATTGGGCGAGGTCACCAAGTTCCTCGTCTACAACGCGCGCAAGCGCCAGCCCGGCGGGGACCAGGCGGCGACCTATTTCGAGCGCACCGAATGCGTCGCCGGCGTCCAGGACGCGCGCTTCCAGCAGCTCATGCCCGACGTCATCCACTGGCTCGGCGTCGAGCGGATCGACCGCTTCGTCTCGATGAGCAACATGAAGTATGACGCGCTCGAAAGCGGCGGGATCGAAATCGGCGAGCGCGTGCCGATCCCCGACGCCCTCATTCCCCCCGACGCCAGCGTCGAGATGGAGGCGAAGAAGGCGGCCGGCTATTACACGCCCGAAGGCGCGCCGACCGACGAGGCGCTGCGCTCCACCGTCGGCCGCGATCTCGGAAAATTCTGAGCCGGATGAGCGCCGACCCGATCCGCGCCTTGCTGACGGCTGCCGCCGTCCGCGAGCGGGCGCATGAGATGCTGGAGCTCGCCCTCGAGGGGAAGGTCGAAGGCTGGACCGTCGACCTCTCGCGGCTCGACGAAGCGGCGGAGCGCACGGCGGCCGTGACCCGCGAGAGCTATCCCGATCTCGCCATCCCGTTCCACGCCCGCTGGCGCCACTTCGTCGCGGGCGCACCGAAGCTGCCGGAGGGGGATCCCGCCGAGCGCGCCCGCGCGAGCTTCGACCTGGTCATCCTCTCGGTCCTGCTCGACGCCGGCTCCGGCCCCGGCTGGCGCTATCGCGACGGGAACGGCGAGACCTACACACGCTCCGAAGGCCTCGCCGTCGCCAGCCAGCGCATGCTCGAGGCAGGCGCGCTGGACGACCTCGCCGTGCTCCGGACCGACGTGCTCGCGCACGGCTTCCAGGTTTCCGAGGACAATCCGATCGCAGGGATTGAGGGCCGCGCCGCGCTCCTTCGGCGGCTGGGCGAGCAGGTGCGCGCGCGTCCGGACCTGTTCCCCGGCGGGCGGCCGGGCGGCCTGTTCGACGTGCTGGCCGGCCGCGCCGGACTGGGGACGCTCCCGGCCGCGGCGATCCTCGAGCTGCTGCTCGAAGCGCTGGGTCCGGTCTGGGCCGACCGGCTCGAGGTGGACGGCGTCCCGCTCGGCGACTGCTGGCGCCATCCGGCGATCCGTCGCGACGACGCCAGCGACGGCCTCGTCCCGATCCACAAGCTCTCCCAGTGGCTGAGCTACTCGCTGATCGAGCCGCTCGAGGAGGGCGGCATTGAAATCGTCGAGATCGACGGGCTCACCGGCCTTGCCGAATATCGCAACGGCGGCCTGTTCTACGACAGCGGGGTGCTCGGCCTCGCCGACCCGGAAGAGGCCGAACGGCCGATCCACGTGTCGGATCCGCTGATCGTCGCCTGGCGTTCGATGACGGTGGCTCTGCTCGACCGGATGGCGCCGCTCGTGCGCGACAGGCTCGGCGTCTCGGCGGCGGACTTTCCGCTCGCGCGCATGCTCGAAGGCGGCAGCTGGGCGGCCGGTCGCAGGATAGCGGCCGAGCGCAGGCCGGGCGGCGGCCCACCCCTCAACATAATCAGCGACGGGACGGTGTTCTGATGGAAGGCTTGACGATCGTTTCCCACCCCCTTGTGCAGCACAAGCTCACCATCCTTCGCGACCGCACGAGCTCGATCAAGCTCTTCCGGGCGGTCGTGCGGGAGACCGCCACATTGATGTGCTACGAGGTGACGCGCGACCTGCCGACCGAGCTGGTCGGCATCGAGACGCCGATCGCGACGACGCAGGCGCCGGCCATCGCCGGCAAGAAGCTGGTCTTCGCGCCGATCCTGCGCGCCGGCCTCGCCATGGCCGAGGGGATGCTCGATCTCGTGCCCTCCGCCCGCGTCGCCCATATCGGCCTCTACCGCGAGCCGGCGACGCTCGAGGCGATCGAATATTATTTCAAGACGCCCGAGGACGTCTCCGAGCGGCGCGTGGTCGTCGTCGATCCGATGCTGGCGACCGGACACACGGCGATCGCCGCGATCGACCGGCTGAAGGAAGCGGGCGCTACCGAGATGCGCTTCGTCTGCCTGCTGGCGGCGCGCGCCGGAGCGGAGGCGCTCCGCGAGGCGCATCCGGACGTGCCGATCTGGGCGGCGGCCATGGACGAGGAATTGAACGAGCACGGCTATATCGTGCCCGGCCTCGGCGATGCCGGCGACCGCACCTACGGCACGCGCTGAGCCGCGGGCGGGAGGCTGAAGCTCCACGCCCGCGGCGCCCGCGCCGGCCGCATCAGGCGGCCTGCTTCCATTTCGGCTCGAGCTCGACATGGTGCGGGCAAGGAGCCACGTCGATCTCCGGAAGGCCCGCAAGCTCATTGGCGAAGCCGTGATTGACGTCGCGGTGGTGCGCCTCGTCGGCCCGAACCACCAGCACCACGTCCCGCAAAGTGGCGTCTTCCGGAAGACCCCAGTAGCGTTTCGCGATCTCCGGCGCCGGAACGTTGGCGGATCGGCCGTCGTCGATCTCGGCGAGATAATGAGTGTAGCTGATCACCGCCTCTTCCTCGAAATAGCCGACGACCCGGTGTGCGGTCCTTGCTGAGACGAGGTAGAGCGCAAAGAAGGCAAGGTAGAAGACCCACTGGACGGCGATGATCACGAAGCGCTCGAACAAAGTGGGCTTGGAGATCTCGATGAAAGTCATCAGGTGCATGCGCTCATTCTCGGCCTCGTCCATCAGCGTCTTGATCCAGCCCTTGTCG
>DASWMB010000053.1:0-4484 GCA_036399955.1 Allosphingosinicella sp.
CAGGCGCGCTGATCTCCGCGCCGGCTTGCCGTCTCCCCTCCCTTCGGGGATAGAGACGGCGGACGGGACGCCGGAGAGACGCGTTGGACGAGACTGAGAGCCTTCTGATCGGGAACGCCGCGGGCGCTCCCCAGCGCCTTCCTCTCGCCCGCGCCAACCGGCACGGCCTGATCGCCGGCGCCACCGGCACCGGCAAGACGGTGACGCTGCAGGGGCTCGCCGAGGGCTTCTCGGCGGCCGGCGTGCCCGTCTTCCTCGCCGACGTGAAGGGCGATCTCGCCGGTCTCGCCATGGCGGGATCGCCGACGCATCCCGCTCACGCGGCGCTCACCGAGCGGGCCGCCGAGCTCGGCATCGCGGACTTCGCCTATCGCGACGTCCCGGTCGTCTTCTGGGACCTGTTCGGCGAGCAGGGCCATCCCGTCCGCACGACGATCTCCGAGATGGGGCCGCTGCTGCTCGCGCGGCTGATGGGCCTCAACGAGACGCAGGAGGGCGTCCTCAACATCGCCTTCCGCAAGGCCGACGAGGACGGCCTGCTGCTCCTCGATCTCGAGGACCTGCAGGCGATGCTGTCCTGGTGCGCGACCCATGCCGCCGAGCTGTCGGCCGAATATGGCAACGTCACCCGCGCCTCGGTCGGCTCGATCCAGCGTCCGCTCCTCCAGCTCGAGGCCCAGGGCGGCGACCGCTTCTTCGGCGAGCCGGCGCTCGACATCGCCGACCTGATGCGGACGGACGAGGGCGGACGCGGCATCGTCAACGTCCTTGCCGCCGACAAATTGATGGCGAGCCCGAAGCTCTACGCGACCTTCCTGCTGTGGCTGCTCTCGGAGCTGTTCGAGACGCTCCCCGAGGTCGGCGACCCGCCCAAGCCGAAGCTGGTCTTCTTCTTCGACGAGGCGCACCTGCTGTTCGCCGACGCCCCCGGGCCGCTCGTCGAAAAGGTCGAGCAGGTGATCCGCCTGATCCGCTCCAAGGGCGTCGGCGTGTATTTCGTGACCCAGAACCCGTCCGACATTCCCGACGTCGTCGCCGGACAGCTCGGCAATCGCGTCCAGCATGCGCTGCGGGCGCATACGGCGGCCGACCAGAAGGCGGTGAGAGGAGCGGCGGAGACCTTCCGCGCCAGCCCCGGCCTCGACGTCGCGACCGCGATAACCGAGCTCAGGACCGGCGAGGCGCTGGTCTCGCTGCTCCAGCCCGACGGCTCGCCCTCGCCGGTGGCGCGGACTTTGGTGCGGCCGCCGAGCTCGCGGCTCGGTCCGCTCAGCCCCAAGGAGCGGGCGATCATCCGCTCGATCTCGCCGGTCGGCGAGAAATATGACGAGCGCGTCGACCGGGAGAGCGCCGAGGAGATGCTGAAGGCGAGCGCCGATGCGGCCGCGGCCGAGGCGCAGCGGGTGAAGGACGAGGCGGAGGCCGAGAAGCAGCGCGCCGCCGCCGACAAGGAAGCGGAAAAGGCGCGCAAGGAGGCCGAAAGGGCCGCCGAGAAGGCACGCAGGGAAGCGGAGCGCGCGGCGGCGAAGGCGGAGCGCGAGCGGCGGGCCAATCCGCCGCTTCACGAGGAGCTGGCCGGCCAGTTCGGCCGCGCGGTCCAGCGCCAGGTGGTGAACCGGGCGGCGAGCTCGCTCGTCCGCGGCCTGCTCGGCGGCTTGTTCAGGGGGAGATGACGATGGCGACGGCAACCGACGGCGGCGCAGGCGAGATGCGGGAGCTGACGCTCCGGGCGGTGATCCTCGGCGGCGTGATCACTTTGGCCTTCACGGCGGCCAATGTTTACCTCGGCCTTCGCGTCGGCCTCACCTTCGCGACCTCGATCCCGGCCGCGGTCATCTCGATGGCGGTGCTGCGCTTCTTTTCCAACTCCTCGATCCTCGAGAACAACATCGTCCAGACCGTCGCCTCGGCGGCGGGGACGCTGGCGGCGATCATCTTCGTGCTGCCGGGCCTGGTGATGGTCGGCTGGTGGAACGGATTTCCCTACTGGACCACCGTTGCGGTGACGGCGGTCGGCGGGATCCTCGGCGTGATGTTCTCGGTGCCGCTCCGCCGCGCGCTCGTCGTCGACGCGCCGCTTCCCTATCCCGAGGGCGTCGCGGCGGCGGAGGTGCTGAAGGTCGGCTCCGGCGCCCATGGCAGCGCCGAGGAGAACCAGCGCGGGCTCGGCGTCATCCTCGGCGGCTCGCTCGTCGCCGCCGGCTACGCCCTGATTTCCAAGACGCATATCGTGGTCGAGGAGGCGCGCGCCTTCTTCCGGCTCGGAACCGGCGCGACCAGCATCGGCGGCACGCTCTCCTTCGCCCTGATCGGTGCGGGGCATCTGGTCGGCATCTCCGTCGGCATGGCGATGCTGACGGGGCTGATCATCGGCACGGGGATCGCGCTGCCGATCCTGTCGGCGGGCGTGCCCGGGGCGACCGAGGAGGTCGCCAACACCGTCTTCGGCCGCGACGTGCGCTTCCTCGGCGCCGGCGTGATCGGCGTCGCCGCGATCTGGACGTTGCTCAAGATCATCGGGCCGATCCTGCGCGGCATAAGCTCGGCGATGGCCGCGTCGAAGCTGCGCGCCTCGGGCGGCTCGGCAAGCGTCCCGCTGGTCGAGCGCGACATGCCGGTGAACATCGTCGGCGGCGTCATCCTCGCCTCGCTGCTGCCGATCGCCTGGCTGCTCTGGCGCTTCATCGCCGGCGGGCCGCTGGAGCCGTTCGCGCTGCCGCTGATCGGCGCCACGCTGATCTGGGTGCTGCTCGCCGGCATCGTCATCGCGGCGGTCTGCGGCTACATGGCCGGCCTCATCGGTGCCTCGAACAGCCCGATCTCCGGCATCGGCATCCTTGCCATCCTGTCGATCGCGCTGCTGCTCGGCATCGGCTTCGCCGGGGACAGCCCGGAGCAGGTGCGGGCGCTCATCGCCTACGCGCTGTTCTCAACCGCGATCGTGTTCGGCATCGCCACCATCTCGAACGACAACCTCCAGGACCTCAAGACCGGCCAGCTCGTCGGCGCGACGCCGTGGCGGCAGCAGCTCGCCCTCGTCTACGGGGTGATCTTCGGCGCGCTGGTGATCCCGCCGGTGCTCGAGATCCTCAACGCGTCGAACGGCTTTGCCGGCGCGCCGGGGGCGGGCGCGGACGCGCTGCCGGCGCCGCAGGCCGCGCTCATCTCGGCGCTGGCAAGCGGCGTCCTCGGCGGCGACCTCAACTGGCGGATGATCTTCATCGGCGCCGGCATCGGCGTCGCCGTCTGCATCGTCGATGCGCTGCTCGGCCGGGCCGGCAAGCTTCGCCTGCCGCCGCTCGCGGTCGGCATCGGCATCTATTTGCCGGTGATGCTGACGCTGCCGGTGGTGATCGGCGCCGTGCTCGGCAAGCTCTACGACAGGCGGGCGGAGCGCGCCGCGGATCCGGAGCGGGCGAAGCGGATGGGCGTCCTGATGGCGACCGGGCTCATCGTCGGCGACAGCCTGCTCAACGTCGCTTTCGCGGGCGTCGTCGCCTGGAGCGGCAACGGCGCGCCGCTGGTCGTCGTCGGCGCAGGGTTCGAGCCGATCGGCGTCGCGCTCGGCCTCGCCGTCTTCGCGCTGCTGCTTGCCTGGTGCTACCGGAAGGCCGGAAAGGCGGGCGCCGCTCCGCTCCCGTGACGCCTAGCGGGTCTGGAGCACGAAGTCGTAGAGTTCCTTGCCCGACCAACGCTTCTCGACGCCGGCCTCGGCCTGCTTGATCAGGCCGACGATCGCATCGTTGACCGGCGAGCGCATCCTGACCGACCGCGCCAGCTTGATCACCTCGCCGTTGAGGTAATCGATCTCGGTGCGGCGGCCGGCGGCGAGGTCGTCGGCCATCGAGGAGCGGGCGTGGGGATCGATCCGCTGCGCCTTGAGGATGGTGTTCCTGAACAGGAAATCGGGCGCGGTGAAGGCGTGGGGGAGGAGGTCGGGGGGGATCGAGCCGAGCTTGGCGGGCCTGATCCCCGCCTCCTGGAGGATGGCGAGCGTCTCGATCATCGAGGCGGCGACGACGCGGCGATAGTCGCGGTCGGAGAGCTGCTCGAGCAGGGACTTGCCGGAAAGGGCGTTGACCGCGTTGTTCAAGTTGATGAGGAGCTTGCCCCAGGCGAGGCCGTCGGCGTCCGGGATGATGCGGAGCTGGGCGGGGCGGCGGCCGAGCTTGGCGGCGATCGCCTCGGTCACCGGCCGCGCCTCCGCGACGAGCTCGCCGGCGACGCCCTTGTGCCAGCGCCCGCTGCCCATATAGGCGACGTTGAACGGCACCATTCCCTGGACGATGTCGAAGCCGGGGAGCAGCTCCTTGAGGCGCGCGACGTTCGACACGCCGTTCTGGAAGCTGATCACCGTCGCCCCTGCGGGCGCATTGGCGCCGATCTCGCGCGCCGCCTTATCCGTGTCGAAGCTCTTCACGCAGAGCGCGACGACACCCGACGACGCCAGACGATCGGGGGAGGTCTCGAAGGCGACCGACGCC
>DASWMB010000054.1:0-2939 GCA_036399955.1 Allosphingosinicella sp.
GCGATCCTCTCCGCCTTTCTGACGCCGCTCCTCCTCAGCCTGTGGCCGATGCCCGGCGAGGCGGCCGCCGCGCTCCGAGGGGCGCTCGCCGGCACCGCCGAGCAGGTCGGCGAGGTGCCGACCGCGGGCCAGTTCCTGCGCTCGCTGGTGCCGACCAACCCGGTCGCGGCCGCCGCCAACGACCAGATCCTGCCGCTGATGGTGTTCACCTTGCTCTTCGCCTTCGCGATCACCCGCCTGCCGCAAGAGCCGCGGGCGATGCTCACCGGCTTCTTCCGTGCCGTGGGCGACGCGATGCTGGTGATCATCAACTGGGTGCTCTGGCTGGCGCCGATCGGAGTCCTCGCGCTCGCCTACGTCGTCGGCGCGCGGGCGGGAGCCTCGGCGCTCGGCGCGCTCGGCCATTATGTCGTCGTCGTCGCGGCGGTCGGCTGCGTCGTCTGGTTCCTCGCCTGGCCGCTGGCGATGATCGGCGGCCGTCTGAGCTTCCTCGATTACACGCGCGCGATCGGACCGCCCCACGCGGTCGCGATCAGCACCCAGTCCTCGCTCGCCTCGCTCCCCGCGATGCTGAAGGCGAGCGAGCGGCTGGGCGTGCCGGTCTCGCAATCGGGCGTCACCCTGCCGCTCGCCGTCGCCCTGTTCCGCGCCACCGGCCCGGCCATGAACCTCGCCGTCGCCATCTATGTCGCCCACTGGTTCAACGTGCCGCTGACGCCGCTGACGCTGTTCGCCGGCGTTGCGGTCGCGGCGACGACGACGCTCGGCTCGGTGAGCCTGCCGGGCTCGATCAGCTTCATCGCCTCCGTCGCGCCGATCTGCCTCGCCATGGGTGTCCCGATCGAGCCGCTCGTCCTGCTCGTCGCTGTGGAGACGCTGCCGGACATCGTGCGCACCACCGGCAACGTCTCGATGGACGTTGCGGCGACCGCCACCGTCGCGCGGCGGAGCGGCTCCGGCGAGGTGGCCCCGCCGTCCGAGCAGGACCGGCTGCTGGAGGAAGGCGCCTGATGGCGAAGGCGCCCACAGTCCCGCCGCCGCAGCCGGGCAGCCTCAACCGCGCCCTCGAGCGCAACATCGCCGCGCTGGAGCGCCGGCGCCGGGGCGAGGCCGCGGCCGCGCCGCGCAACGAGCGGATGGCGCAGGCGATCAGCGATTTCGCCGGCACGATGACCTTCGTCTACCTCCACCTCGTGCTGGTGGCGCTGTGGATCGCGATCAACCTGGGCTGGCTGCCGGTCGTGCGGCCCTTCGACGAAAGCCTCGTCGTCCTCGCGATGGTCGCGTCGGTCGAGGCGATCTTCATCTCGACCTTCGTGCTCATCTCCCAGAACCGGATGGCGGCGCAGGCGGAGAAGAGGGCGGAGCTGGACCTCCAGATCAGCCTGCTCGCCGAGCATGAAATCACCAAGCTCGTCGCCATGGTCGATGCGATCACGGACCATCTCGGCATCGGGCACGAGGCAAAGGGCGAAGTCGACGAGCTGAAGCGCGACGTCGCGCCGGAAGCGGTCCTCGACGCGATCGACTCGACGGAAGCGCAGTGAAAGACCAGCCCCGGCAAAGCGCCGCCTAATCCAGCCGGCGCGTGAGTCAGGCCGCAGTGGAAGACTCGCCCGCGCCCGAGGGTCAGAATCCCTTCGCCCCGTCTCTTGTTTTCCACTATGAGGAGGGGACCGCGTTCCGCGGCTTTTTCGGGGGGAATCAGATGACTATCGGCAATAAATTCGTCATGTCTGCAGCCGTTTGCGCGGCGTCCTTATTCTATTCTTCGGCCGCGAGCGCGCAGGCGACTCGGACCTGGGTGTCCGGCACCGGCAGCGATGCGAACCCGTGCAGCCGCACCGCGCCATGCCAGACCTTCGCCGGCGCGATCTCGAAGACCGCCGCGGGCGGCGAGATCAATTGCCTCGATCCGGGCGGCTTCGGCGCCGTGACGATCACCAAATCGATGACGATCAACTGCGAATACACCGAAGGCGGCGTGCTCGCCGGCGGCAACGGCATTACCGTCAATGCGCTCGCGACCGACACGGTCGTCCTGCGCGGCCTCGATGTCTTCGGCGTCAACCCGCCGACGCACGGGATCCGGGTGATCCAGGCCGCCTCGGTCACCATCGAGGACACGACGATCCGGCGGTTCAACGCAGCGAACAGCGTCGGCATCTCGTTCACACCGTCGAACGCGAACGCGCGGCTGATCGTGAACAATGTGACGGTCACCGAGAACGGCAACGCGGCGAGCGGCGGCGGCATCGTCATCCAGCCGACCGGCACCGGCAGCGCCGTCGTCAGCCTGCGCGACGTCAGGATCTTCAACAATGCGAACAACGGCATCCGGATCGATTCGACCGGCAATACCGGCACGCGCAACATCGTGATGATCGAAAACGTCAACCTGACCGGCAACGGCCACGGCATCGCAGTGACGGCGCCGGTCGGAGTGACGCCGGCGGGCGTGATGATCAAGAATTCCGCCATCGTCGGCAACGGCTTCGGCATCATCGCCAATGGCGGGCTCGCCACGGTGCGGGTGAGCGACACCGCCATCACCGGCAACACGACGGGCGTCTCCACCGCGAACAGCGCCGCCATCTTCAGCTACGGCGACAATCTGCTCGACGCCAATCCGGACAACGTGACGCCGAACAACGGCACCTTCACCGGCGTGGTCATCCCGAAGCGCTGATCGCGAGCGCGGCTGCGCCCGGCCCTCAGCGGGCCGGGGCGCAGCCGCCCGCCACCCGCCGCCGCCTCCCGGCGCGCGGCCTGATCTACCCGACGCCGCCGGCGGCTGCCGGCCGGCGCGTTAGGTCGTTCCGTTCGCGGCTTTTTTGCTGTAGAGCGCGGCAATCACGACCAGTGACGAGGGGGGATCAATGTTGACGATCAGGAAATTCACCGTGTCTGCCGCCGCCTGTGCGATGGCGCTGTTCTAC
>DASWMB010000055.1:0-7802 GCA_036399955.1 Allosphingosinicella sp.
GGGGGGGGGGCCCCGGCGGCGGGACCGCGCAGACGTGGGCCCCCTCCACCGGCCTCCGGCCGGTCCCCCTCCCCGTCCCGGGGAGGATTGCCACCGAGCCCCCTGCGGAATGCCACCAGGTCGTGCTGCCTCACCTCGTCGACCATGCCGGCGGGCAGGTCGGCGAGGGGGAAGGGGCCGTAGGCGGTGCGGATCAGGCGGGAGACCTGGAGGCCGAGATGCTCGAGGACGCGGCGGACCTCGCGGTTCTTGCCTTCGCGCAGCCTCAGCTCGACCCACTGGTTGCGGCCCGTGCGCCGCTCGAGATTGGCGTCGATCGGGCCGTAGCGGACGCCCTCGATCTCGATCCCCTCAATGAGGGTCTCGAGCCGCTCCTGGCTGATCTCGCCGAAGGTGCGGGCGCGATAGGTGCGCTCGACGCCGGTGGCGGGAAGCTCGAGCTGGCGCTTCAGGCCGCCGTCGGTGGTGAGGAGGAGGAGCCCCTCGGTGTTCATGTCGAGCCGGCCGACCGGCATCACCCGCGGCAGGCCCTTGGGGAGCCGGTCGTAGATCGTCGGACGGCCCTTCGGGTCGCGCTCGGTGGTGAGGAGGCCGGCGGGCTTGTGGAAGCGGAACAGGCGCGCCGGGGCGGGAGCCGCGACGGCCTTGCCGTCGACGGTGACCCCGTGGAGCGAGGTGAGGAGGGTCGCCGGCTTCTCGACCCGCGTGCCGTTCAGCGCCACGCGGCCGTCCTCGATCATCCGCTCGACCTCGCGGCGGGACGCGATGCCGGCGCGGGCGAGGAGCTTGGCGATGCGCTGGACGTTTCCGGAGGGCTCGCGGTCGGATTTCGGGCGGGGCGGCGGCAAGGGGTCCTCCGGCAGTCGGATCGGGTTTCGCGCCGAGGCGATGAGCCGCCCCGGCACCGTTGATCGGTTCAATCGTTACGCCGACAGAATTGATCAACGGGAGGCGCGCGGGACTACATGCTCTTCGGCAAACGCGAAAGGCTGATCAGCCGCATCCTGATCGTCGAGGACGAGCCGCTGGTGGCGTTCGACAACGAACATTCCCTTGCGGAAGCGGGCTACGAGGTGGTCGGGACGGTCGACAATCTCGAGGCGGCGCGCGCCCTCATCGACAGCGACGAGCAGATCGATCTCGTCCTCACCGACATCGCCCTGAGCGGCGAGGGCGACGGCACCGACGTCGCCCGGATCGCGGCGGAGAAAGGCGTGCGCGTGCTGTTCGTCACCGGCTTCTGCCCCGAAGAGGCGCAGAGCCTCGCCGTCGGCTGCCTCACCAAGCCGTTCACCGACAAGGTGCTGAAGGCCGCGCTCGACGCGCTGGACGACGCGCTCCAGGGCAAGGACGTGAAGAAGCTGCCGCCGCAGCTGAGCCTGTACGAGAGCGCGGGGTAGGGCCGCCGATATCTGCGTCATGCCGGACTTGATCCGGCATCCATGCACAGAAGCGTCCGGGATGACGTCGCGGCTCCGCGTTCATGGACCCCGGATCAAGTCCGGGGTGACGGCATTAGCCCGCGACCGCCAGCGCGCTCTCCACCTGCTGGTGGAAGTGGTGGATGCCGGTTTCGAGGGTGCCGATCGTGAGTTCCTGGAGCGATCCCGACGCGAGGCCCTGCTGCTGCAGGCTCGCCGCGCGATAGTCCTCGGCGGCGAAGACGCCTTCGTCGAGGATCTTCCAGCTCTTCTCCCAATGCTCCTCCTCCTCGGCCGTGCGGGGCGGCTCGGGGATCAGCATGAAGTCCTCGACCAGCGTGCGCCCGACCGCCTGCGGCATCAGCACCATAAGGTTCACATAATCCGGGCTCATGATCAGGATCGTCGCCGGGAAGAGCTGGTAGGCGAAGGTGATGACCGCGCGCAGCGCCGGCCAGTCCTGCCGGTCGAGGCCGGCGACATAGTCGGTGCGGCCGACGGCGGAGCGCTGGTGGGCGCCGATCCGGTCGCCCGCGGTGATGCCGTCGGCGAAGAAACGGGCGATCGTCGCCGAATGGAGCCGCTGGACGTGGTAGCTTTCGAGGAAAGCGTCCATCACCAGCTTCCAGTTCGCCGCCACGTCGTGGACTCGGCGGCGGTAGAGATGGTGGCCGGCGAGGCCGAAGGCGTCGAACTCGGGCGCGAGCGCGTCGGCGTCGCTGAAGTCGGCCTCCGCGTCGCGGGCGAACCAGATCAGGCCGCCCGCTTCGCGCGACGGGAGTTCGGCGAGGCCGTGCCGCGCCTTGTCGAGGCCCGGGAAGGTGTCGGGGCGCGGCATGGCGGCGAGGCGGCCGTCGGTCGCATAGGTCCAGGCGTGATAGGGGCAGACGAGGCGCGGCGCGCAGACGGGCTCCGTCCCCTCGACGAGGCGGGTGCCGCGGTGGCGGCAGACATTGTGGAAGACATGGGCGCGCCCGTCCTTGTCGCGGGTGAGGAGCAAGGGCAGGCCGAAGCCGTCATGCGGCACCGCCATGTTCGGCCGCGGCAGCAGCGCGGAGGGGGCGATCACCGTCGGCAGGCAGCGGAACAGGCGCTCCTGCTCCAGCGCGAACCGCGCTTCGTCGGTGTAGACGCTCGCCGGCACGGTGAGGACGCAGGCGCCGGTGCGCTCGACGCCGCTCGCGATCTCCCGCGCCAGCGCCAGCTGGCCTTCCGTCGGGCGCTGCTTCGTCGCCATGTCCATGGCGCGCGATGGTGCGCTTTACGTGAACGTGAGGCAAGCGGCCGCGTTCATTGCGCTGGCAATAAAGCGATGAGCCGCTAGTTTCGCGCGCAGTCGAGCAGGAGAAACGGCCCATGGCCACGACGGCAGCTAAGAAACCAGGCTGGCGCACTTTGTTCCGGTCGCTGCGCAACCCCAAGTCGGGCTTCATGGCGCTGTTCGGCTTCGCTTCGGGCCTGCCCTTCGCGCTCTTCCTCGGGACGCTCTACGCCTGGTTCACCGAGGCCCAGGTGGATCTCGAGACGATGGGCGTCTTCTCGCTGATCGGGCTCGCTTACTCGTTCCAGTTCCTGTGGTCGCCGCTGGTCGACAAGGTCGACATCCCGTTCCTGCGCCGGCTGGGCAAGCGCAAGCAGTGGATCGCGCCCGCACAGCTCCTGCTCGGGATCATCCTCATCACGATGAGCCTGCTCGATCCGAGGAGCTCGCTCGGCATGTTCAGCCTGCTCGCGGGCGTCGGCGCCTTCACCAGCGCCACGCAGGATATCGCGATCAATGCCTGGCGCATCGACATCGCCGACGACGAGGCGACGATCGACATCCTCTCGACCGTCTACCAGATGGGCTTCCGCCTCTCCTCCCTGGTCGGCGGCGCGCTCGGCCTGATCATCGCCGCTCGGATCGGCTGGCCGCAGACCTATGTGATGCTGGGGCTGATCTTGCTGGCGATCGGCGTGGCCGGCCTGTTCGCGCCCGATCCGGAAAAGACCGGCGCCATCATCGCCACGGGCGAGGAGATCGAAAAGCTCTACGAGCCCGGCGAGCTGCTGCCGAACGTCCGGACCTGGGGCCTCATCGCCGTCGGGCTGCTGTGGGCATTGGCCGTCGGCACGGTTCTCATATTCATGATCTGGTCGATGACCGCCCTTCCGGAGAACCGTCCCAACCCGACCGAGTTCACCGCCACCTACGGCCCGCTGATCATCATCGCCACGATCGTCCTGCCCGCCTTCATCGCGGCGTGGCTGGTGAAGCTCCGCCGCGAGGGGCGGCATGTGATTCCGGCGGAGGGCGCATCGGACGCGCGCGCCAGCCAGGTGACGGACCACTTCTACCGTGCGCTGGTGATGCCGCTCGTCGAATTCGTCGGCCGCATGGGCTGGTCGCTGGTGCTGATCCTGGCGCTGGTGCTGACCTACCGGATCTGCGACTCGATCTGGGGCACCTTCGCCTATCCATTCTACCTGGGCGAGCTCCAGTACACGAACGACGAAGTGGCGTTCGCATCGAAATTCTTCGGCATCGGCGCGATCATCCTCGGGCTGGCTCTGGGCGGCTGGATGATCCTCGCGCTCGGGCGGATGTTCACCTTGACCCTCGGCGCGGCGCTGTCGGCGGCCACCAACCTGCTCTACGCCGATCTCGCCGTGGGCGGCGCGACGATGTCGGCGGTGAGCAACGCGATCGGCTTCACCTGGGCGGTCGAGCAGTTCGGCGGCAGCGAGAAGCTGGCCCGGCTGATGATCACGATCGGCGGCGAGAACCTCGCGATCGGGATCGCGGGCGCCGCCTATATCGCGTGGCTCTCGTCGATCGTCGCCAAGGGCTACAGCGCCGTGCAATATGCGCTGCTCGCCTCGCTGACCCTGCTGGTCGGCACGCTGGGCCGCGGCGCGCTCGGCCAGATGATCGAGGAGCGCGGATATTATTTCGTGTTCGTCTTTACCGCGCTGATCGGCGTGGTCGCGGTGGTGCTGTGCGTGCTCGAATGGATCCGCGAAGCGCGCGCCGGGCGTGCGTCGGGCGTGGTGGCGCCCGACCCCGTCCTGGCGAGCGACGCCGGCCGAGTCGCCGAAGGCGACAAGCCGGCCTGATGCTCTTCTTCGCGGCGATCATCGGCCTCGCGATCGGATGCATCATCCACTGCATCCGCAACGGGCGGAATCCCTACTGGATCCTGCCGATCCTGGTCTTCCCGATGGTGGGAAGCCTCGCCTATCTCCTGGTCGAGGTCGCGCCGGGGCTGGGGCAGCGGCGCGGCGTCCGGATGGCGAAGAAGGCGGCGGTGAAGACGATCGATCCCGAGCGCGAGGTCCGCGCCGCCCGCGATGCGCTCGACACCACCGACACGGCGGCCAACCGGATCGCGATGGGCGACGCGCTTGCGGAGCAGGAGCGCTGGAGCGAGGCGGTGCTCCACTACAAGGAGGCGCTGGCCAAGACGCCGCTCGGCGACCGCGCGACGCAGCTGAAGCTCGCCCGCGCCAATCTCGAGGCCGGCAATGCCGGCGAGGCGCGGCGGCTGGTCGAGACGCTTCCCGACACGCAGAGCGCGGCCGAAGAAGACCGGGCGAAGCTGCTCCTCGCCCGCGCGCTCGCCGAGCTCGGCGAGACGGAGGCGGCGATCGCCTTGTACGGCGAGATCGGCGAGCGGCTGCCCGGCGGGGAAGCGCTCTGCCGGCAGGCGGCCCTCCTGATCGAGGAGGGGCGGGAGGCCGAAGCGGTGGTGCCGCTCGCCGAGACGGAGCGCCGCTCCCGCCGCGTCGACAAGTACGAGCGCCTGCGCGACCGCGACATGTACGCATGGGCGGAGCGCACGCTCGCGGAGCTGAGGGCGCGGGGGCTCTAGTCCTTGCTCCTTCTCCCGCTTGCGGCAGAAGGCTGGGATGAGGGTCTTCGGGAGCCCGAGACGGGCGGCGCGAGAAGAAGAAGTAAGAAGAAGACCCTCACCCCAACCCTCTCCCGCAAGCGGGAGAGGGAGTCGGGGGCGCGTCTCTCCCGCGAGCGGGAGAGGGCTTCAGGTCGGCGCCTGGCCGTTTTCGGCGAGGACGGTGCCCGCCAGATAGAGGGAGCCGAAGACGAGCACCACCGGAGGGCGGGCGCGGTCGGCGTGGCGGGCGATCCAGCCGAGCGCGTTGGCGACGCCGGCGGCGGGCACCGCGCTGAGGCCGCTCTCCTTGGCGGCGCGCGCGAGGTCGGCGGGCGCGTGGTGCTCGTGACCCTCGACCGGCACCGGGTGGAAGGTCACCGAGCGGCCCTGGAACGGCTTCAGCACCCCCGCCACGTCCTTGTTGGAGAGGAGGCCGAAGACGACGTGGAACGGCCGGTCAGCGGGGACGTGGGCTCGGAAATAGTCGGCGACCGCGCGGGCGGCGGCCGGATTGTGGCCGCCGTCGAGCCAGAGCTCGGCTTCGTTCGGCAGGAGGTCGTGGAGCGGTCCCGCGGAGAGGCGCTGGAGGCGCGCCGGCCAGTCCGCCCAGCCCATCGCCGCCTTGAACGCCGAATCGGGGACATGGAAGGCGCGCTGGTGGCGGAGCATGGCGACGGCGAGGCCGGCGTTCATCGCCTGGTGCGCGCCGCGCAGGCGCGGCAGCGGAAGGTCGAGGCGGCCGCGCTCGTCGCGATAATGGAGCTGCTGCCGGTAGACCGCGGCGTCCCACCGGCCGCTGCGCGGCAGCCAGAGCGCGCCGGCCTTCGCCGCCGCCTCGCCGATCCGGTCGGCGATCGCGGGCGGATAATGGTGGGTGACGAGCGGAACGCCTTCCTTCGCGATGCCCGCTTTCTCGGCGGCGATCTGCTCGATCCGGCTGCCGAGGAACGACTGGTGGTCGAGGCCGAGCTGGGCGATGCCGCAGACGGCGGGGCGCGGGACGACGTTGGTCGCATCGAGCCGGCCGCCGAGGCCGACCTCGACGACGCAGGCGTCGGCGGGCGTGCGCGAAAAGGCGAGGAAGGCGGCCGCCGTCGTCGCCTCGAAGAAGCTCAGATCCATGTCGCCGGCGGCGTCGAGCGCCTCGCGCAGCGCCTCGGCCAGCGCCTCGTCCTCGATCAGCTTGCCGGCGAGGCGGATGCGCTCGTTGAAGCGGACGAGATGGGGGCTGGTATAGACATGGACCTTGAGCCCCGCCGCCTCGATCGCGGCGCGCAGGAAGGCGCAGGTCGAACCCTTGCCGTTGGTGCCGGCGACATGGAGGACGGGCGGAAGGGCGCGCTCGGGATTGCCGAGCCGCTCGAGCAGGGCGACGATGCGCTCGAGGCCGAGCACGTCGCCTGGAGGCGAGAGCGAGGCGAGGCGATCGAGCTGGGCCTGGACCGCGGGGGAGGTGGAGACGGCGTGGTCCATGTCACTCCCCCTCCCGCAAGCGGGAGGGGGTCGGGGGGAGGGGGTGTCGGGACGGAGTGCCGGTCGCGGACAGGCCCTCCCCCGGCCCCTCCCGCAAGCGGGAGGGGAGAGTTTTCACGCCGCTTTCCTCTCCGGCGTGAGATAGTCGAGCAGCAGCGCCAGCTTCTGCTTCAGCTCGCCGCGCGGAACGACCATGTCGACCATGCCGTGCTCGAGCAGATATTCGGCGCGCTGGAATCCTTCGGGGAGCTTCTCGCGGATGGTCGACTCGATCACCCGCTGGCCGGCGAAGCCGATGAGGGCGCCGGGCTCGGCGATGTGGACGTCGCCGAGCATCGCATAGGAAGCGGTGACGCCGCCGGTGGTCGGATCGGTGAGGACGACGATGTAGGGGAGGCCCGCTTCCTTCAGCTCCGCGATCGCGACCGTGGTCTTGGGCATCTGCATCAGCGAGAGGATGCCCTCCTGCATGCGGGCGCCGCCGGCGGCGGTGAAGATCACATAGCCGCTACGGTCCTGGATCGCCGCCCGCGCGCCGGCGACGAAGGCCGCTCCGACGCCGAGCCCCATCGATCCGCCCATGAAGGCGAAGTCCTGGACGCCGACGACGGCGCGGGCGCCGGCGATCGTGCCGCGGGCGTTCATCAGCGCGTCCGGCTCGCCGGTCTGCTGGCGCGCGGCACGGATCCGGTCCGAATAGCGCTTGGAGTCGCGGAAGCGGAGCGGGTCCTCGCGGACCTGCGGCGGCGGCAGGATGGTGAAGCCGGGATCGAGCAGCTGGTCGAACCGGGTCCGCGGGCCGATCCGCCCGTGATGGCCGCAGCGCGGGCAGACGGAGAGATTCTCCTCCCATTCCTTGGTGAAGACCATGGCGTCGCATTCGCGGCATTTGTGCCAGAGATTCTCGGGCGTCTCCCTTTTCGGGAGGAACGGGATCGAGTTGCGGACGCGGTTCAGCCAGGACATGCGGGGACTCCTCGGGCTGCGGATAGGACGAGGGGGCGGGAGGTGTCTAGGCTGCTCGGTTTCGACAGAG
>DASWMB010000056.1:0-9615 GCA_036399955.1 Allosphingosinicella sp.
GAGCGGCGAAGACGGCCGCGCCGTCGGCAGCTGGGCGATCCCGTCCGCAGCCCGCGCCGCCGAGGCGCTGGCTTATTGCGAGGCCGAGAAGCAGGTCGAATGGGGTGCCGATCCGGCCGGCCTCGAGCCGGGCGCGAGCCCGCCGCGCCCGATCGGGGACGCGCGCGAGTGGCTGACGGCGCGCGACCTCGGCATGACGCAGGTCACTGCCTCGACCGAGGTCGCCGCCGTCTTCCGACTCGTCCTCGGCGCCGACGGACGGGCGAGCGACTGCACCCTCCTCGAATCGGGCGGCAACCTCGCCGTCCAGGCCGGCGCCTGCCGCACGCTCGTCCAGCGCGCGCGCTACGAGCCCGCCCGCGATCCGCGCGGCAACCCGGTCCGCTCGATCGACGTCTACACCGTCGTCGCCCGCGCCGAGCTCGAATTCTACAGCTACTGAGCCGGTCCCTGCCGCCGCTGAAACAATTGAAACGATTTCGCGCCGGCGCCGACATTCCCCTGTTGCAGAGCGCTCCTAAGCCTCTGCCCGACACGGACAAGGGGACCGACGATGCGCTGCAGGAACGACGATGAAAAGGATCGCTTCCGCCTCACCGCGGGCATGGGCGGCGTCGTCTGCGTCACACTGTTCCTGCTCCTTGCCCAGCTCCAGATCGACAGCGGGCTCCTCTTCGGCGCCTGAGACGTCGTCGGGCCGGCGCCGCACCCCGCCGCGGACGGCTGGCGAAGCGGCGCCGCGCCCGCTACAGCCGCGTCCATGAAGGCGACGATCTACCACAACCCCCGCTGCGGCACGTCCCGCAAGACGCTCGAGATCCTCGAGGCCGAGGGCGCCGAGGTGACGGTCCGCGACTATCTCGGCGATCCCCCGTCGAAAGACGAGCTCCGCCGGCTCTACGGCCGCGCCGGGATCAGCCCGCGCCAGGGCCTGCGCGCGAAGGAGCAGCTCGCCAGGGACCTCGATCTGGTCGAAGGCGCGGTCAGCGACGAGGCGATCCTCGACGCGATGGTCGCGAACCCGATCCTCATCGAGCGCCCGCTGGTCGAGACCGAAAAGGGCGTCCGCCTCTGCCGCCCCCAGGACGTCGTGCGCGAGATCCTCTGAGGCCGCGCCGCGGCAGGTCGAACTCATCCCCCGAACGCCCGGTCACCCGTCTTCGCGGTCCTCGCAGCGGATGAAGCGCAGCTCGCGGCCGGCGGTCAGAGTCATTGCGTCGTGCTTCACGCGGGCCACGGTCCAGACCGCGGGCTCGATGATCTCCCGCGCCAGCCCTTCCGGAGGCCTGGCCTCGTGGTCGCGCCTCGGGACCTGTTCGACGTGCAGGAGGCTGCCCTCGCCGAGGCGCCAGGTCACCGCACCGAACGATCCATAGGCATCGAATCCGCCGCCGTTCCGAAACTCGATGACCTGGTCGTCGGAGGCGCAAGCACCGTCCCGGCCCCAGCGGCCGAGAAGCCACTCGCCGGCGCCACCGGCCCCCGTCGCACCCTGCGGCGCAGCGGGCGTCTTGGCGCGCTGCTCGGCCAGTCTCGCGGCGTCGTTCCCGGAAGCGGGCTCCGCCTCGCCGGCCGGCCCGGGGCCGCAGGCGGAGGCGGAGGCCAGCAGCATAGAGCCGAGAAGCAGCCGCGACAGCGTCGTCACGATCAATGGAGCCGGCCTTGCGGGCGACACGCTCGCCTCCGCGATCGTCCAGAACATTTTCGTCTCCCCCGGATCGCGGTGTGCAGTACCCGATCGGCGCCAGTCGCGCATGTCTTTGTTTGCAGCGGTTGCGATGGACACCGATGCGCAGGCAAACATAGCGCTTGCGCGCCCGCAATGTGCCCCTAGGGTCGAGGCAGCATAGCCGGGGGGATCGACATGCGACCGAGATCGATTGTCTTGTTCGAACGCATCGTGCTGGCCTCGATCGGGGCCGGCCTGCTCTCATTGCTTCTCAGCCTCGACATGTTCGACATGATCGCCCGGATGACGGGGACGAGCATGGGCGTCATGATGGGCATCCCGCTCGTGATTTATCTCCTCTATGGCCTGCTGGTCTATTTCGTTGCGCGCCAGGCGAGCGGCGTCGCCCGCTGGATCTACGTCGTGCTCGCGGGGCTCGGGCTGCTCTTCGGGCTGGCCGGCATCGGCACGCTGACGATCTTTCCCGCTCACATCGTCGTCCTCACGCTCCTGCAGCACGCGCTCACGGCCGCATCCTTGTTCATGCTGTTCCAGGCGGATTCGAACGCCTGGTTCGCGCAGGGCCGGCCCGCTGCCGCCTACGGGCACGCACAGGCCGCCTGGGCCAACCAGCCGCCGCCCGCCGGAGCGTGGCCGGCGGCGCCGGCGCCGCCCGCCGGCAGCTGGCCCCCTGCTCCCGCTCCGATCCCGGCTCCCAATGCGTGGCCGCAGACGCAGACGCCTCCCCAGGCTCCCCAGGCTCCCTGGCCGGCCGCGCAACAGCCGCCTTCCGGCACGTGGCCGCCGGCGGCGGCGGCGGTCCCTCCGCAGGCCGCCCAGCCCGCACCCCAGCCGACAGCCGCTGTGAGCCCGCCCGCTGCGCAGGCGACCGCGCAGGCGCCTAACCTCCGCCGATGCCCCTTTTGTGCCGAAGAGATCAGGGCCGAGGCGATCAAATGCCGGTTCTGCGGCTCTGAGGTCGAGCCGCCTGCGGCCTGAAGGGGCCGATCCGCACCGCGTCACCGCACCTCGTCCCGACACCTGAATTGGGGGGTATTTTCCGATGGCCTCAGATGGGATCGTTCAAATCGGCTTCCTGGCGCTGCTCGCCTTGGGGGCCTTGTTCATCTTTCTCCATCTGCGCGCAAACAAGGCGCGCGCCTGGCCGGCGGCGCCCGGCATCATGCTCGCTTCGACCGTTCGCGAGCCGGCACAGGGGACGGCGGGGCCGTTCGAGCCCCTCGTCCACTACCGCTATCAGGCCGCGGGGCGGGAGCTGGAGGGCGTGCGGCTGCGGTTCCGCAGCAGCGCCACCTACAGCCGGGACCAGGCCTATGCGGCGCTGGCGCCCTACGCTCCCGGCAACCATGTCCACGTCCGCTACAATCCGCACCGCCCGGAGGAGAGCGTGCTCGAGCCCGGCGCGGCATCGCCGGTCTTCCTCGTGCTGGCCGGCGTCGCGGCGGCGCTCTTCCTCGCCGGCGTCGCCTGGATCGTGATCGATGAGAACAGCGGCAGCGGCAGCAGCTATTCGGGCGGCGGCTATTCGAGCGACAGCGGCTCCGCAACCATGCTGGACAACGGATCGTCCGGCATGACCACAGGCATGATGGGCAACGACATGGGCAGCACCGCGCCGATGGGCGGCGGCTCCGCAGTCGTGATGGACGAGCCGTCGATGATCGGCCGCTGGGCCCGATCGACCGACGGCGATTGCTCGCTCGCCCTGCAGCTCAACGCCGGCAGCGCCGCGGTCAGCAGGGACGGCCAGGCCGGCCTCTGGTCGGTCGCGACCGTGGGCAGCGTCTCGACGCTCAATCTCAACTTCGGCGGCGAGGTCACGGTCGCCTATCTCGACGGCATCGATCGCAACCACGTCCGTCTCCGCTGGACCAACGGCAGCCCTGCTTCCGATTTGAGGCGCTGCTGAGGCGAGGCACCGACGGCCGCGAGACCGCGCGCCCCGTCGCCAAGTCGGAAGCAGGCATCTGAGGTTCAGCCGAGCCGCGGCGGATCGCGGGGTGTCCCGCCGCGTCGCTTTGTGCGGTTGACCGCGCCGCCGCCGCGCAGCAACGCTTCTTGGCGATGGCGGTGATCGACCCCGAGCTCCTGCTGCGCGCTTATGCGATCGGCGTGTTCCCGATGTCGGACAGCCGCGACGCGCGCGAGGTGTTCTGGGTCGAGCCGCGGCGCCGGGCGATCATCCCGGTCGACGGCTTCCGCCTGTCGCGCTCGCTCAGGAAGACGCTCCGTGCAGGCCCGTTCGAGGTGAGCCGCGACACCGCCTTCGCCGAGGTCGTCCGCCTTTGCGCCGAGCGCGAGGAGACCTGGATCAACGAGGAGATCGAGGCGAGCTACAACGAGCTCCACCGCCTCGGCCACGCCCATTCGGTCGAGTGCCGGCGCGACGGGCGCCTCGTCGGCGGCCTCTACGGCGTGCGGCTCGGCGCCGCCTTCTTCGGGGAGAGCATGTTCTCGCTGGAGCGGGACGCCTCCAAGGTGGCCCTCGCCTGGCTGGTCGCGCGCCTCAAGGTCGGCGGCTTCACGCTGCTCGACTGCCAGTTCATGACGGAGCATCTGCAAAGCCTCGGCGCCGTCGAAATCGCGCAGCCGGACTATCTCGCCTTGCTCTCCGCCGCCTTGGGCGAGGGCTGGGAGGGCCGCTCCGGCGCCGGCGCCGCCTTCGCCCGTCCCGCCGCCGGCGCCGGCGAGTTCGGCGCGCTCGACCGGTTGCTCTCCGCCGATCCCGAGCGCACAGTCGATGCGCCCGCGTCCGGGTGCGTCATCGCGCAGCTCCTCGGAAAGACGTCGTAGACCGGGTGCTCGACGACGTTGAGCGACGGGCTCTCCTTCCAGATCCAGCCCGAGAAGACCCGCTGGAACTGGTCCTGTGTGTTGCGCACGTCGAGCTGGACGAAGATGCCGGTCAGCCTCTGCTCCTCCCAGGGCGCGGTCGTCTCGCAGGCGCGCAGGCGGACGATCACGTCGTCGACGCGCACCGCCTGGCCCGGGCGCAGCGTCAGGTTGCGTGAGATGCCGTTGCGCTTGTTGAGGAGGCCGATCACCGCCACCCGCTCGGCCATGGGCGTCGTCCCGGGCGCGAGCTCGGTCACCGTCTGCGGGATGTCGACCACTTCGGGCTCGGGCTCGCCGCCCTTCTGCCTCGCCTCGCGTTCGGGGGCGCCTCCCGGACCGCAGGCGGTGACGGCGGCAAGGGCCGCCGCGGCAGCGATGACGCGGCTGAGACGCATCGCTCAGTCGGGCGTCCAGGCTTCGTAGTCGCCGCTGGCGGCCGCGCGCTGGCCGCCGCGCTCGAGAGCGCCGGACGGTCGATAGGCGAGCGGCGTGCCGGTGAGGTTCGGAGTGGCCGGCTTCAGGAACTTCGGAGCCGGCGGCAGCGCCTCGTCCGGCACGTCGTCGATCATCCTGTGGATCCAGGCATACCAATCGGGCGGGATGCGGCTGGCATCGTTCGAGCCGTTGTAGATCACCCAGCGGCGCCCGTTCTTGCGGCCTTCGTAATAGACGTTGCCGAGCGGGTCGGTGCCGACCCTCGTGCCGTGACGCCATGTCCAGAGCGAGGTGCCGACACCCGCGCCTTCCCACCAGGTGAAGAGGTTCTTGAACATGCCCATGGCGCCTGCGCCTAGACCCGGAGGCGGGGCCGGCGCAAGAGCGGCGCTCAGGCCGGCACGACTTCGACCGCGAGCGGGCCCTTCTTGCCGCTGGCGATGCGGGCGCGGAGCGGCTGGTCGGGCTCTAGGTCGGTGAGGCCGCCGCGGCGGACCGTCTCCATATGGACGAAGATGTCCTGCGCATCGCCGGTATCGCGGACCAGGAAGCCATAGCCCTTGAGACGGTTGAACCATTTGACGTGCACCGCCTCGAAGTCGCCCGCCTCGTCGATCAGCTCGGAAGGGTCGACCCGGTCGCCCGCCCCTGCATTGCGCGCGAAGTCGGGCACCACGGCATTGCTGAGGTCGATGCTCAGCACCTTGCGGGCCTGGAGGCCCCTTTCCTGCTGCGCGACGAGGCATTCCACGATCGCGCCTTCGGGAAGGCTGCGCCGGTCGTGCTCCTTCAAGACGCTGAAATGGACGAGGACGTCGCCCTTCACCTGCTCGCTCACCAGGAAGCCGAAGCCCCGGGTCGCGTCGAACCACTTCATCGTGCCCGTGATCTTGATCAGGGACTCGTCTTGGAGCCCGATTTCCTCGCGCGCGTCGGCTCCGCCTTCCCCTCCCGGGGCGGCTCTACCCACAGCCATCTCGCGGCCTTCGGTCATCAACGGCCCGTCCAAACACAAACGGCGACAGGACTAACATGCTTTGCAGCTTTGTGAACTGCCGCCTTTGGGAATTCTAAAAGCCGTCCGGTTCCGGGATGGTTCCCCGCGGCGCGGTTACCAGACGCCGGCACAGGGTGGGCGGATGCCCGGCGCGGATCATCGCGGCCATCCACTTCTCCCGTCCCGCCCGGTCGGTCTCCGCTGCGGCGAAGGGTCCGATGCGCCTCCGCTCGGCGAAGCGAAGCGCCGCTTCCCAGGCGCCGTCCCGCGCCTGCTCGCGCGCTTCGGCCCCGTCCTCCTCCGCGATTCCGGCGGCGGCAAGGGCGTCGCGGACCCGCCGCTCGCCATAACCGCGCCGGCCGAGCGCGGCCGCGCGGCTCGCCGCGAACGCCCTGTCGTCGACGTAGCGCAGCTCGGCCAGCCGCTCGACCAGCCGCTCCGCGGCGGCCTCGGCCGGCCCTTCCCCCTCCCAGCCCCGCTCGGCGATCTTCCGGGCGAGATAGGCCCTGAGCTTCGCCCGCGTCGTCGCGTAGCGCCCGGCATAGAAGAGCGCGAGCCGCTCGAGGCCCTCGGCGCCTAGAGGCGGGCGGGGCTTACGCTTGGGTTCATCTGGCACGCGCCATGATTGTGCCACAGTCGAGCCGGAAAATGAACGCGGCTCGGGTGTCTGGGAGCATGGCCGGGTCGCGCATCTGCGCGGAGCACGGCAGGACGTGAAGGATCGGATCGGACGTGGCTGAAAGAGACGGCGAGGCGTTCCAGGCGCTGGCGCCGACCCCCACCGACGACAGGCTGCCCCGTCGCCTGGCCGATTTCGAAACGCTCGGCGCGGCGCTCGATTATGCCGCCGGGGGCGTGCGCGGCCTCAACTTCCACGATCCGCGCGGGACGCTCGTCCGGGCCTATCCGTTCGCCGAGCTGCGCGAGGACGCCCTCGCCGCTGCCCGGCGCCTGATCGCACAGGGCGTGGAGCGCCAGGACCGGATCGCCATCCTCGCCGAGACCGGCCCCGAATTCGCCGCTCTCTTCTTCGGCTGCATCTATGCCGGCGCCTGGCCGGTGCCGCTGCCTTTGCCGACCTCGTTCGGCGGCCGCGACGCCTATATCGACCAGCTCACCGTCCAGCTCTCCAGCGCCGATCCGCGCTGCCTGTTCTTCCCCGAAGAACTCTCCGGCCTCGCCCGCCCCGCCGCCGAAGCGGTCGGCATCGAAGGGATCGCCTGGGAAGACTTCGCCGGACGGGAGGCGCCGGATGCGCCGCTCCCGTCCGCCGCTGCCGAAGACATCGCCTATCTCCAATATTCGAGCGGCTCGACCCGCTTCCCGCACGGCGTGGCGATCACGCACCGGGCGCTGCTCAACAACCTCGCCGCCCACAGCCACGGCATGAAGGTGCGCGATGGCGACCGCTGCGTCTCCTGGCTGCCCTGGTACCACGACATGGGCCTCGTCGGCTGCCTCCTCTCCCCGGTCGCCAACCAGGTCTCGACCGATTATCTGAAGACCGAGGACTTCGCCCGCCGCCCGCTCGCCTGGCTCGACCTGATCAGCCGCAACGAGGGAACGACGCTCTCTTACTCCCCCACCTTCGGCTACGACATCTGCGCGCGCCGGATCGGCAGCCAGTCGAACGTCTCCGGCCGCTTCGATCTCTCCCGCTGGCGGCTCGCCGGCAACGGCGCCGACATGATCCGGCCGGACGTGATGCAGGCGTTCGTCGACGCCTTCGCCGATGCGGGCTTCGATCCCTGTGCGTTCAACCCCTCCTACGGCCTCGCCGAGGCGACGCTCGCCGTCTCGATCATGCCGCCGGGCGAGGGAATCGTCGTCGAGCTGGTCGAGGAGACCCTGCTCGCCGGCGGCGGCCCCGGCGAGCGCGACCGGCCGCAGCGCTATCGGGCGATCGTCAATTGCGGCAAGCCGGTGCGCGACATGGAGATCGCGATCCGCGGCGACAGCGGCGAGACGCTCGGCGAGCGCGAGATCGGCAAGGTCCTCTGCCGCGGCCCCTCGGTCATGGCCGGCTATTTCCGGGACGAGGAGGCGACCCGCGCCTGCCTCGATGCCGAAGGTTGGCTCGACACGGGGGACATGGGCTACATGTCGGACGGCTACGTCTACATCGTCGGCCGGGCCAAGGACATGATCATCATCAACGGCAAGAACCACTGGCCCCAGGACATCGAATGGGCGGTGGAGCAATTGCCCGGCTTCAAGGCGGGCGACATCGCCGCCTTCGCCATCACCACGCCCGGCGGCGAGGAGACGCCCGCCGTCCTCGTCCAGTGCCGCACCTCGGACCAGGAGGAGCGCGGCCGCCTGCGCGACGCGATCCGCGAGCGCGTCCGCGCCATCACCGGCATCAACTGCGTCGTCGAGCTCGTCCCGCCCCGGACGCTGCCGCGCACCAGCTCCGGCAAGCTCTCCCGCGCCAAGGCAAGAAGCCTCTATCTCAGCGGCGAGATCCAGACCTACGATATAGCCGCATAAAAATCCTCCCCGGAACGGGGAGGGGGACCACCCGAAGGGTGGTGGAGGGGCCGGCGCTAAGCGCCGGTAACTGTGCAACCAGTGAGGCACCAGGCCGTCACGGGACTAAATCCCGTGACGTCAGTCGCGCTGCGCGCGCTGGCCGGCGGCTTCGCCTTGGCTTCGCGCCACGGCAGCTAACTGCGTGAGCTGCCTCGCTGCGGCTTGGCAGGAGTGGAGGGACTCGAACCCACGGCCCTCGGTTTTGGAGACCGATGCTCTACCAGCTGAGCTACACTCCTAGGCCGGCTCGCGGGTTAGACAGGCTGGGCGCGCGGCGCAAGTTCAATCCGCCCGCCCCGCCCTTGCCTTCGCCCCCTCGCGCCGCTATCTCGGCGGTTCGCATCCATCGGCAAAGACTGGCTGACCGGCCCTCCGGTCCCCGGCGGCTGCCCATCCAAGGACGAGGCGACGTGGCGAGAGTGAATCCCGGCGAGTTCCTGCGGCAGGTCCGCGCCGAGACCGGCAAGGTGGTCTGGCCGACCCGGCGCGAGACGATGATGACCGGCCTCATGGTCGTGATCATGACGACCTTGCTCGGCCTCTTCTTCTTCGGCGTCGATTCGGCGTTCAGCGCGATCGTCCAGCTCCTCCTCGGCCTCGTCGGCGGCTGACGCCCCTCCAACGCGACAGAAAGACACGGCAAATGTCCCGCTGGTACATCATCCACGCTTATTCCGGCTTCGAGAACAAGGTCCGCGACGCCATCCAGTCCGAGGCCAACCGGCTCGGCCTCGCCCAGCTGGTCGAGGCGGTCGAGGTTCCGACCGAGAAGGTCACCGAGGTCCGCCGCGGCAAGAAGGTGACCAGCGACCGCAAGTTCTTCCCGGGCTACGTCCTCGCCAAGCTGGCGATGAACGACGACGTCTACCACCTCGTCAAGAACACGCCCAAGGTCACCGGCTTCCTCGGCTCGAGCGGAAAGCCGCAGCCGATCACCGACGCCGAGGCCGCCCGGATCCTCAACACCAAGGACGAGGCCGCGGCCGCCGCGCCCAAGACCAAGATCAACGTCGACTATGAGATCGGCGACCAGGTCAAGGTGCTGGACGGGCCGTTCGCGAGCTTCAACGGGGTGGTGGAGGAGCTCGATTTCGACCGCGGCCGGGTCAAGGTGGGTGTGTCGATC
>DASWMB010000057.1:0-6333 GCA_036399955.1 Allosphingosinicella sp.
GACCGGCAGCTCCTCATAGGTCTTGCCGCCGAGATAGTGGATGTTCGGCCGCTGCGGCAGGTCCGCGGCGTCGATCTTGACGACCGGGCCGACCATCATGATCGACCATTCCGGGTGGGCGTCCGCCATGGCGGCGATGAGGCTGAGGTCCATGCGCTCGTCGATGACGCCGTAGAAGCCGAAGCGCGGGCGCGGCGCGAACGCCTGGTCGTCGGGATCGCGGTCGACGGCGCGGGCGCGGCCGAAATGCTCGCGGTCGACCGACGACGGGAAGGGATGGACGTTCGGGTGCCGGCCGCGCTTCGCCTCGTAGAGGCTGTAGCCGCCGGTGAAGACGACGTCGGCGGCGTCGAACAGCTCGCTCTCGAGCGCGAGCAGGCGCGGCGGCGCGAAGCGGAAGTTCGCCAGCTCGTCCATGCAGTCGTAGACCGTCGCGGCCGCATCGACGTGGCGCGAGAAGGTGAGCATCATCGGCGTGTAGTACCAGCGGACGAACGGCCCCTTCTCGCCGGCGAGGAAGCCGTCGAGCAGCCGCTTCAGCACCGCCTCCTGCTCCGCCTCGCCGAGCCCCTCGGGCAGCGACGGGGTGACGACGATGACGCCGGTCTCGGCGCAGGTGCGCACGCCGAGCGCGGGCTCGCAGCCCGGCAGCGCGGCTTCCGGCTCCTCCCAGAAGATCACCCGCCGCTCCAAAGCGAAGCGGCTCATCAGGTGCTGGGGCCGCTGGAAGACGAAGTTCCACCGCAGGTGGGAGAAGCAGATGAGCGCGTGATCGAAGTCGACGGACGCAAACTGAGCCTGCCCCAGGGAAGAGGCGGTGGAAAGCTGGATCAACTGGAGGCCCTCGTTCTGTTTATCTCGCGTTCAGAATAACGTACGCCTCGCGTAACGAGTTCCCGCACTGCAGCATGAATCGTCCTGATCCAGGTTTAATTTTTATTTGTATGATTTAATTGGGCGCGGTCACACTGTCCGCGAGCGGACGCTCGCCTGTCCGCAAACGGACAGTGGCGGCGGCGGCCGGCGCGCCGCTCGACAGCGCCTGAGGTCGCAATGCCGCCGGTAGAGCCACTTGGCACGGCTCGTGCTGAGAGCACCCTGAATTCCAAAGGGAGACCCACGATGTCCAAGCTCGAATCGATCGCCTTCAGCCTCATCGCCGGCTGCGCCGGCCTCATGACCATCGCCACCATCGTTCCGATCGCCTGAAAAAAGCGCTTGCAACCTGCCACAGATGTGACATGCTACATTTGTAGCAGGAGGATCGATGACCGCTTCTAGAATCTTCGCGAACGCGTCGTCGTTCGGCGCGCTCGCTCTGGTCCTGGCGCTGGCCGGCCAGCCGGCTTTCGCCCAGGCGCCGGCACCGGCGGCGACTCCTGCGCCGGCGCCGGCGCCGCCCTCCGGCGAGGAGCCGGCGACGCCCGCCGAGCCGGGCGAGGGCGCGACCGATCCGGCCGCGGTCGCAGTGCCGCCGCGCACCGGGCCGCGCAGCTTCACGCCCGAGGATTTCGCCCGCTTCGCGCCGCGCACCGCGCTCGACATGGTGCGCCAGGTGCCCGGCTTCACCATCCGCGACGCGCCCCAGGAGCGCGGCCTCGGCCAGGCGACCGCCAACGTCCTGATGAACGGCCAGAGGATCGGCGGCAAATCCGACGACGTCGCCACCCAGCTCGGCCGCGTCACCGCCGCGAACGTCGTCCGCATCGAGATCGTCGACGGCGCGACGCTCGACGTCCCCGGCCTCTCCGGCGAGGTCGCCAACGTCATCACCCGCGCCACCCGCACCAACGGCCAGTTCGCCTGGCGGCCGGAATTCCGGGCGCGCCACACCGATCCTCTGTTCACCCGCTTCGACACCTCGGTGAGCGGGCAGACGGGCCCGGTGGAATGGACCTTCGGCCTCGAGAATCAGGGGTCGCGCAGCGGCGCCGGCGGCTTCACGCAGATCCTGAACCCGCAGCGCGAGTTCACCGAGCTTCGCGACGACGAGTGGACGAGCAACACCGATCAGCCGCGGGTCAGCGGCCGCTTCGTCTATGACGGGCCCGGCACGTCGATCGGCAATCTCAACCTCTCCTATCGGCGCTTCTGGCACGATTATGACGAGGTCGGGCAGCGCTCGACCACCGGGCTCGACGACCGCGTCCGCACCGTCTCCCAGGACGTCCACGGCTATCAGTATGAAATCGGCGGCGACTATGAGCTCCCGCTCGCCGGCGGGCGGCTGAAGCTGATCGGGCTCAACCGCTTCGAATATGAGCCGGTCGACCAGACCGTCGTCACCGCCTTCGCCAACGGCAGCCCGTCGACCGGCAGCCGCTACTTCCGCGAGGCGGACGAGCTCGAGCGGATCGCCCGAGCCGAATATCGCTGGAGGGGCGGCGGCGCCGACTGGCAGATTTCGGGCGAGGCCGCCTTCAACCGGCTCGGCGTCGAGACCCACATCTTCACCCTCAATACGTCGGGCGCCTTCATCGAGGATCCGTTCCCGGCCGGCACCGGCCGCATCGCCGAGGACCGCTACGAGCTGATGGCGAGCTATGGCCGCCCGCTCGCCGCAAACCTCACGATGCAGCTCTCGGCCGGCGGCGAATATTCGCAGCTCCGCCAGGTCGGCCCCGGGGGCCTCACCCGCGAGTTCTGGCGGCCCAAGGGCACCTTCTCGCTCAACTGGCGGCCGGACGACCGGACGACGCTGAGCCTGCGCCTGCTGCGCCGCGTCGGCCAGCTCAACTTCCTCGATTTCCTCGCCACGGTGAACCTGTCCGACGATCTCGAAAATGCCGGCAATCCGGATCTGGTGCCGCCGCAGAGCTGGGACCTCGACATCGAAGGCATCCGCAATCTCGGCGCCTACGGAACGACGCGGCTCAGGCTCTACAGCCGGCACTATCAGGACATCGTCGACACGATCCCGATCGGCGCTTCGGGAGAATCGCCCGGCAATATCGACCGCGCCGTCGCCTACGGCTTCGAATGGAACACGACGCTGAACTTCGACCCGATGGGCTGGCGCGGCGCCAGGCTCGACGCGCGCCTCCAGATGCAGCGCAGCCGGGTCGAGGATCCGCTCACCGGCGAGGACCGTTCGATCTCGAACTTCCTCCTCCGGCTCTTCGAGGTGGGGCTGCGCCACGACATCCCGGACACGGACTGGGCCTGGGGCGCCAATCTCAGCCACTCCTTCTATGCGCGCAACGTCCGCCTCACCGAGGTCGGCCGGCAGTGGGAGGGTCCCTATTGGACGAGCGCGTTCGTCGAGCACAAGGACGTGCTCGGCCTCATCGTCCGCGCCAGCGTCACCAACCTCACCGACGCGCGCTCGATGTGGGACCGCACCGTCTATGTCGGGCGGCGGACGGGCCCGGTCTCCTTCTTCGAGGACCGCAACCGCGACATCGGCCCGATCTTCTCCTTCTCGATCCGCGGCCGCTTCTAGAGACGCCGCCGCCAACCCCCCGGAGAGTGACCATGAACAAGAAGCTCCTCGCTTTCGCCCTCGCCCTCCCGCTCGCCGTGATCCCCGCCGCGGCGCAGACGCCGGTCTCGGTGCCTCGCTTCGACAGCGTCGAGCTGCGCGGCGGCGGCGACGTGATCGTGCGCCACGGCCCGCAGCAGCGGGTAACGGTGCTCCGCGACGACGCGCGCCAGGCGGCCTTCGACGTCGAGCGCGGCGGCAAGCTCGTCATCCGCGCCTGCCGCACCTCCTGCCGCCGGCAGCACCTGCGCGTCGAGATCGTCACGCCCGATCTCGATGCCGTCGCAATCACCGGCGGCGGCAGCATCAGCGCCCAGGGCCGCTTCCCCGCAGGGCGCGAGTTCGCGGCGGCGATCACCGGCGGCGGCAGCATCGACGCCCGCGCCTTTGCGGCGAGCAACGTCACCGCGGCGATCCACGGCGGCGGGCGGATCCGCACGGCGCCGCAGCGCCACCTCACCGCCGCGATCCACGGCGGCGGCGCGATCACCTATACCGGCGATCCCCGCACCACCGTCGCAATCAACGGCGGCGGCGCCGTCACCCGCGACCGCTAGGGCGCGCTCGGCCTTCGCGCGGTGACCTCCGCGACGATCGGGGTGACCATCCGCGCGTGCGGCGGCTGCCGCTCGAGCACGGTGCCGAGCCGCTCCGCCTCCTCCTCGGTGCAATAGCCGAGCGAGGCGAGGCGGCGCGCGCCGACCGCCATGAACGCCGCCGGCCACTGCCAGGTGAAGTCCTCACGCCCGACGATCTCGACCAGCGGCCGGACCTCGACCGGTTCGAGCCCCGCGGCCGCCAGCCACGACGGGAGCCGCAGCGCCGCGTCCGGCTCCCCGCCGGCGTCGCGCCAGCTCTGGATGACGAGCGAGCGGAAGCGGTCGAGCTCCGCGTCGGGCGGCATCATCTGCCAGGCGCGGTAATCGGCATATTCGTGGAAGACGGCGACGCCGCCCGGCTTCAGCGCCCGCGCGACATGGCCGACGGTCCGCTCCGGCGCCTCGACGAAGGAGAGCACCCAGCGGCACCAGGCGGCGTCGGCGAACGCATCCCCGAACGGCTCCTCCGACACGTCATGCGCGCGCACCTCGACATTGGCGAGGCCGCGCCCCCGCACCGCCGCGAGGAAGCTCGTCGAGCGTTCGAGCGCGACGACCCGCCCGCCCGTGCCGACGATTGCAGCGAGGTCCGCGCTCGCCCAGCCCGGCCCCGCTCCAACATCGACGATCGTCTGCCCCTCCCCGATCCCGGCCCGGCGCCAGGCGTCGAGCACCCGCTCGCGCCACACCCGGTGCTGCAGCCCCAGCCGCTCGATCTCGTCCGCCTCGGTGCCGAGCACATAGTCGCCCTCTTTGCTGATGCTGTCGCTCATCCGCCGCCGATGCCCCGCCCCGCCCGCCGCCGCCACCCGTTTCTTGCGCCCAAAGCCTCCCGTGGGGGACAGTCACTCGTGGGCATCTATATCCTGCAAATACGCTACGGGCCGTCGTTGCTCCACGAAAAATCCGGAAGCCCAAGCCGTCTGTCGTGCTGGTTGAAGCCGTCGAAAGTGAGAGGCCCGACGATCCCGGCCTCAGCGTAACGATCCGCCTCGTTAACCGCTCGATCCACATAATAATATTCACGTGGACGCCGTTGGCCCGGGCTCTCGAAGACAAGTGGATCCACAGCCACGACGATGTAACGGTTGTCGAAACCAGCTCGCATCACGCCTGGCCCCGCCACTTCGTAGTGCTCATCAGGCTTGCTTTGGCGAACCAGAAACATGGCCTCATGCATGTCATTTGCTTTTAGATAGTAGGGGCCTGTGAGCTGTTCATAATGGACTCGGTCCATTCCAAAACAGGCGGTGAGCAGCAAGCAGAGAGCGCCACATGAGATTCCCAACCTCACTCCGGATTCTCCGGCTTCTGTTGCGCCACCTTCCGCAGGCGCTCTTCCCAGCGCCCTTCGCCCGCGTCGCGGCCTGGCTCGCGAGCGGCGGCTTTGAACTTGTCGGATTGACTCTGAGGGGGCTTCGACTCAGGCTTCATAGTTACGACCCTTCGCTATTGGCCTCTATAGACGAAGCTGGCGACGAAGGCTCGGGGCCGACATACACCGTGAACTGCTCTTGCAGTCATCGCCCACCCATGACTGTCCCGAACGCACGACCGAGCGCTCAGGTCAGCGGCAGCGCGACATACCAGCGGGCGATCTCGAACCAGGCGCCGGTGCGGGCGATCGTGAACCAGCCGAGATGGGCTAGTACGTAGATCGCGAGCAGCACCGCCCAGGCCTTGCGCCCGCGCGGCTCCTTCCGGTCCAGCCACAGGAGGGCGAGGATGGCGAGGTCGGCCGAGCCGAAGCCGATCGCCGGGTAGACGAAATCGTCCGGCGGCAGCGGCGAATAGAACATCAGCAGCCGCGCCACGATCGGGTCGAACAAGGCGAACGCCGTCCCCACCATGTAACGCCCGTGGAGGAAAGGATCGCGCCGGTTGGCGATGGCGAGCCCCCAGGCGGCGCAAAAGGTGACGATCGCGACGAAGGGCAGGTAGATCGAGTGGCCGAACTGCGCGAAGTCGGCCGGGTTCAGCGCCGCCGTGCGGTTGTGCGCGAGGAGCAGCGAGGTGACCGCGATATAGGGCACCAGCACATAGGAGATCCGGCCGATCTTCTTGTGGAGCGGCCTCCTGCCGCGCCCGATCAGCCAGGGCTGGGCGATCAGGAGCAGCATCCACAGGACGACGCCCGAGGTGTGGAGGTTGACGAACAGCTCCGCCTCGAACGGCAGCCGGACGATGTAGACCGGCCAGAAGGCGACGATCGCCACCAGCAGCAGCGCGGCCACCCACCAGCCGGCGCTGAGA